>JBAVRE010000301.1:0-8449 GCA_049694695.1 Steroidobacteraceae bacterium
CGCGCGCTCGCCGGCCGCGCCCTGCTGGTTGTCGATGAGGCCTACGTCGAGTTTTCCGGGGCCGCTTCGCTGACGACAGAGCTGGCAGGCAATCCAGGTCTGGTGGTGCTGCGCACCCTGTCCAAAGCCTACGGCCTGGCCGGGGCGCGCTGCGGCGCGCTGCTGGCACATCCGGAAATAATCGCCATGCTGCAGAAGGTCATTCAACCCTACGCCGTGACGCAGTTGAGCATCGAAGCGGTATTTCGTACCCTGCGACCCGAACCCCTGGCGGTCGCCACGCAGCGCGTGGCCTGCATCGTGGCAGAGCGCGACACTCTGGCGCGCGCCCTGGGCGAACAACGCGGCACCGTCAGGGTCTGGCCCAGTGCCGCCAACTTCCTGCTGGTGGATTTCACCGACGCCGCTGCCGTGCAGGCGCGCGCCCATGCCGCCGGGCTGTTGTTGCGCGATCTGCGCAGCAACGCGGCACTGCCCCAGGCGCTGCGTATCAGCGTGGGCAGCCCGGAACAGAATCAACAACTGCTGGCGAGCCTGTCATGAGCGAAGCACTGCCCACCCTGTTCATCGATCGTGACGGCACCCTGGTCGAGGAGCCAGCCGATGAGCAGGTCGATGCGCTTGACAAGATCAGGTTCGTGCCGGGAGTGTTTGCCGCGTTGAGTGAACTCAGTCGCGCCGGCTTCCGCCTGGTCATGGTCAGCAATCAGGATGGGCTCGGCACCGCAAGTTTTCCGCAGGCCGATTTTCAGCGCTGCCAGGAATTCATACTGCGCAGCTTCGCCTCGCAGGGCGTCCTGTTCGACGCCATATTCATCTGCCCGCACCTCGCCGCCGACAACTGTGAGTGTCGCAAACCCAAGGCTGGACTGCTGCGTAGCTGGCTCAGCAGCAACCCCATCGACATGGAGCGCAGTGCCGTCATTGGCGATCGCGATACCGACCTGCAGCTGGCCGCCAATCTTGGCATACGCGGCCTGCGCCTGCATCCGGGTGGTGCGCCTGCCGGAAGCTGGCCCGAGGTGCTGCGTGAGCTGCGCGCGCGCCGCGGTCGGGCGACCCGCCGCACCAGGGAAACCTCCATCGAGGTCGAGGTGGAACTGGACGGCAGTGAGCGAATCGCGATCAGCACCGGAATCGGCTTCTTCGATCATATGCTCGAACAGCTGGCCAGGCATGGCGGCTTTGGCCTGCAACTGCATTGCCAGGGCGACCTGCAGGTCGACGAACATCATACCGTTGAGGATTGCGCACTGGCGCTGGGGGCCGCGCTGCGCACTGCGCTGGGCGACAAAGCCGGCATCGGGCGCTTCGGTTTCCTGCTTGCCATGGACGAGGCCGAGGCGCAGGTGGCCATCGACCTGTCGGGTCGCGCCTGGTTCGTATTCGCAGGCCACTTCTCACGCGAGCAGGTCGGAGCGCTGCCGACCGAGCTGGTGCCGCATTTCTTCCGCTCCCTGGCAGATGCGCTGGGCTGCGCGCTGCATCTGACGGTGCAGGGCGAAAACACCCATCACATGATCGAAGCCTGCTTCAAGGGCGTGGGCCGGGCCCTGCGTCCCGCCCTGCGCCGCGACGGCACGACGCTGCCCAGCACCAAGGGCGTGTTGTGAGCAGCGTCGATGTCGTCATCGTCGACAGCGGCGGCGCCAATCTGGCCTCGCTTGGCTTTGCGCTTGATCGTCTGGGCGCACGCGGCACGGTCAGCAGTGATGCACGCACCATAGCAAGCGCCGCGTACGTCATGCTGCCAGGCGTCGGCGCGGCCGCCGACGCGATGTCGCGCCTGCATGATCTGCAGCTGGTGGACTGCCTGCGCTCGCTGCAGCAGCCGTTGCTCGGTATCTGCCTGGGCATGCAGCTGTTGTTTACGCACTCTGCCGAGGGTAATACCGACTGCCTCGGCATCATGGACGGCAGCGTGCAACGCCTGCAGGGCGCTCCGGATCGCCCGGTGCCGCACATGGGCTGGAACTGCTGCCGGCAGCTGGGCGCTGATCCACTGCTGATGAGCCTCGGTGAGCGCGACTACTTTTACTTCGTGCACGGTTACGCGGCCGCAATCACGCCCGACACCACCGCCGTGACTGACTACGGCGTACCTTTCAGTGCGGTAGTGAGCCATGCCAATTTTCATGGCGTTCAGTTTCATCCCGAGCGTTCAGGCAGCGCCGGGGCCCGTGTGCTGGCCAACTTTCTGGCGTTGTGATGCAGCTGATTCCTGCCATCGACCTGCGTGGCGGCCAGTGCGTACGCCTGCTCAAGGGCGATTTTGCGGCCGAAACACGTTATGAACGCACACCGTTGGAGCTCCTGCAACACTACCGCGCCATGGGCGCCCAGTGGTTGCACGTGGTCGATCTCGACGGCGCCCGCGATGGGCAACTTGCCAATCGACGGACGATCGTGCAACTGGCGGCTGAGGCGGGTATCAATGTGCAGCTGGGCGGTGGGGTACGCAGCAGCAGCATTCTCGAGGAACTGCTGGCACTGGGCGTGGCGCGGGTCGTCATCGGCAGCGCTGCCGTGGAACAGCGCGAGCAGGTGTCAGGTTGGCTGTCGCACTACGGAGCCGAACGCATCTGTCTGGCCCTGGATGTCAGGCACGATGAGCGACAGCAACCGTTACTGCATACCCGCGGCTGGCGCCAGGCCACTGCGCTGTCATTATGGGACGCGGTACAGAACTACCTGGCGAGCGGTCTGCGCCATGTGCTGTGCACCGACATTGAACGTGACGGTGCCCTGACCGGCCCGAACCTGGCACTTTACGCACAGGCCGTGGCGCGCTTTCCACAAGTACAGTGGCAGGCCTCCGGCGGCGTCAGCAGTAGCGCTGATCTCGCGGCGCTCGCCGCCTGCGGTGTTGCCGCTGCCATCAGCGGCAAGGCGCTGCTCGAAAATCGCCTGCCTGAGGGAGAATTGCAGCCATACTTACCCGGCGCATAATTCCCTGCCTCGACGTGCGGGCCGGGGCCGTCGTCAAGGGCGTGCGCTTTCGCGATCATCGCGTCGTGGGCGACATCCTCGCGCTCGCGCGCCGCTACCGTGACGAGGGCGCGGATGAACTCGTGTTCTACGACATCACCGCCAGCCCCGAGAACCGGGCCGTGGCGCGCGATTGGGTTGGACGGGTCGCAGCGGTACTCGATATTCCCTTTTGTGTCGCCGGCGGCATCCGCAGCGTCGCTGATGCTGCGGCAGTGCTCAACGCCGGCGCGGAGAAGATTTCCGTGAATACGCCGGCACTGCAACGCCCACAGCTCATCGATGAACTGGCGCAGCGCTTTGGCAGCCAATGCATCGTGGTCGGCATCGACAGCCAGACCACTGCGCACGGCTGGCGCGTCTGGCGCAACACCGGCGATCCCGCCCGCAGCCAGGACAGCGACCGCAATACGCTCGAATGGGTGCAGGAAGTGCAGGAGCGCGGCGCCGGGGAGATCGTGCTCAACTGCATGGCCTGCGACGGCGTGCGCCAGGGTTACGACCTGCCGCAGCTACGGGTGGTACGCGCGCTGTGCAAGGTGCCGCTGATTGCTTCCGGCGGCGCCGGCGCTGCAGCGCATTTTGCCGCCGCCTTCAGGGAAGCGCAGGTTGATGGCGCACTGGCCGCGAGCGTGTTTCACTCCGGCGAGATTGCAATTCCCGATCTGAAGCGTTACCTGGCAACACAGGGTATCGAGGTGCGATTATGAACTTGCGCTTTGCCGACATTGAAACCCTGGCCTGGGAAAAGCACCACGGCCTGCTGCCCGCCATTGTCCAGCATGCCACGACCGGCGCGGTGCTGATGCTGGCCTACATGAATCGTGAAGCGCTGCGCGCCACACTCGAGCGCCGGCGCGCGGTGTTCTACAGCCGTTCGCGCCAGCAATTGTGGGAAAAGGGCGCCACCTCCGGCAATACCCTGCAAGTGCTTGAGGTGCGTGGCGACTGCGACGCCGACACCCTGCTGGTAAGCGCCCTGCCCTCGGGCCCCGTGTGTCACAACGGCACACTCACCTGCTTTGGCGACGAGCAGACCAGTGCAGCAGAACAGCTGGCGTTCCTGGCGCAACTCGAACAGATCATTGCCGAACGGATTGCCGGCAGCCCCGAAGGCAGCTACACCGCTGAACTGTACGCGCGCGGCATCAAGCGCATGGCGCAGAAAGTGGGCGAGGAAGGCCTGGAGGTGGCGCTGGCTGCCGCCAGCGAACCCGATGCCCGGCTGGTCGGTGAGGCAGCGGATCTGCTGTTTCACCTGCTGGTGCTGCTGCGTGGCCGGCAACTGCGACTGCAGGATGTCGTCAACGAACTGCGCGAGCGGCACACCAACCGGAGCGCGGCGACTAATTCACCCGCACCCGGAAGCGGATCGTAAAACTTGGTTGACTGGCACCGGCGGCGCCCGCCATGGTGCCGGTGGGCGCTACACGCAGCGCGGTCACCGCCGCATCAAAGCCGTTGCTGTCGGCAATCGGCGCATAGTTAAACGGGGCTGCACCGCCGGGCTGACTGGAATAGCTGACATTGCCCGCGTAGCTGAAGCCCAGGGCGCTGCTGGTCGCACCATCGATGAATTCGACCGGATTGCCGAGGGCGGTGCTTACATACAGACTCGTGCCAGCCGGCACGACATCGGTCAACACCAGGGTGCTGGCATCCACCGTTCCTGATCCGGTATTGGTGATGACGATGACATAGCGCTGCACACTGCCGGGTATGCGCTTCGGACTGGAGGCGCCGTTGACCGGATCGGAGAGCACCTCCACAGTCTTTTGCACACGCAGTGACGGTTGCGGTATCACCACGTTAAAGCCGCCATTGCCCAGGTCAGTCACCAGTCCTTCGGTCCCCTCGGCGGCAGTCACGCTCAGCGTCCAGCCACCCGCGGCGGCATTGGCCGGCAGGGTATAGGCATATTCATAGGTGCGGGTGGCGGCGCCAGAGTCCGCCACCTGCGTCATTGCCACATTGCTCAGCAACACCGTGTTGCTGCTGTCGCGAATGGTGATGCTGACGGCAGCGATATCGAAACTGCCAAACGGATCGCTGACCACGGCGCGCGCATAGACCGTAGCGCCAGGGTTGAAACTGGCAGCGACTATGCCGCCGTTGTAGGGCGCGGTATAGGCCTGCACCGAGTCGACATTGATGACCGTGGCGCTATTGAGCTGCACGCTGGAGCGCGCCAGGCCACTGGTGGGCCATACCACCACGGTATTGGCGGCGTTGCCGCTGGTATTGGCAATCGTCAGGGTGAAGGCCGCGCCTGCCGGCACGGTCACCGCAGCGGCCAGCGGCAGTGCGATCGTAAAGCTGCCGGGCGTGGTGGTGCTGATCGCGCTGCTGGAGAAGCTGGCGGTCGCCAGCACGGTAGCCGAGGCTGTGCTTCTGAGCGTCACGGTGATGGAGCGATTGGAACCATTGCTGGAGCGCGTCAGCAACAGTGGCACCGCGATGTTGCCACTGTTCAGGGTCAGCGCCTTTTGCAGCACCGGGGTCATGGTCCAGACCGCGCTGGCACCGCCGGCGATGGTTACCGCCGGCTGCGCCGCCACGGCCGGCGTGCGCGAGAGCTGGTTGCCGGACGCGCTATACAGATACAAAGGCTTGCTGCCGCTGCCCGGTATGCTCGAGGCCGACACCGTGACAGTCGGTGCCGCCGGCGTCGCACCCGCACCATTGGGATTGCTCACGGTGGCCGTATTGGCGATCTGCGCACCGGCGCTGGTGCCAGCGGCGACCGTGACATCAAATACCACGACGACCGTGCCGTTCGCGGGCACCGCAATACTGGTGATATCGACCAGGCCTGTGCCGTTGGCGCCGGTGCCAGTTCCGGTGGAAATATTGCTGGCCCCAGCCGGAAAGCTGACCACGGTATAGGCCGACACGTTCAACGGCACGTTGTCGGTTACCCGCACACCGGCGGCGGCGTAACCTGCCGATTCAGTGACCGTAATGGTGTAACGCAGGGTATCGCCAGGGTTGGCATCACCGCCGTTGAGGTCCTGCACGCTCTTGGTGGAGGTGGCGAGACTGGGGCCGACCACCGCGGCCGTGTCGGTGGCCGAATTATTTCCCGGTACCGGATCAAAACTCGGTGAACTCACGATTGCCGTATTGCTGACCGACGGCAGCGCGGCACCGCTGACCGCCACGGTCAGGGCAATGTCGGGAAACGCCTGAGCGGGGTCCAGCGGACCCGGATGCGTGCAGGTGACAACCTGCCCTGCGGCGCTGCAGGTCCAGCCACCGCCGACACCCGACACATATCCCAGGCCTGCCGGCAAAGTATCCTTGACCGTGACCGTGTAATCCTCACGCTGCACACCGGCGGCATTGGCGACGTGCAGCGTGTAACTCGCATTGCTGCCCGCGACCAGGGTGCCGCTATGTGTCTTGGTGATCGACAGGTCGACCGAAGGCTCGCTGGTGACGCTGACGACCTGCGCGCCAAGCAGCACCAGGTCGCCGCCCGCCGAATAGACCGTCAGTCCCGAAGTCGCGCCCGCCACCAGAGCTGAGCTGATGTCGTAGGTATCGACATCCACACCCCAGGTGTTGGCGAGACCGAGCGTATTGATCGTGCCGTCGAACTGCTGCACCAGCGGATCGCTACCCGCCACGTTAATGCCGTCATCGAGCAGGCTGCCGTTGTACTGCAGGCTCTCGGAAAAACCATTGAGGGCCGTGGAATTGCCCGGATCGCCATCCCAGGTCACAACCGTCATCTTGCCATCGGCGCCGGTGGCGGGAATGCGAAAACCATCCGGCGTCAACGTCAACGCGCTGCCACGAAACAGATCGAGTCCGTCAAAGACATTGATGGCACGCAATGGCTCGGTATTCTGGCTGTAGATGACCACCAGGCTCCAGCCCGCCGTGACCGTCTGATTGCTGCAGAACGGGTTGCCGTTGTCGACACTGAGACCGCTGAAGGTGATGGTGGCATTGCCGGTGATTTGACTGGTGACATCGGCGAAACCGCCGAAGAAGGGATAGCTGATGCCACCATTGACGAACGTGGTCGCGAACATGCGCGTGCCGGCCACTCCGGCACCGTTGAGATTGACGTTGCCATCCGCGCTGGCGCCCGAGCCACCCCAATAAAGATAGGCTGCGACTATGGTGGCACCTACGGGAATGCCGCTCAGCGACTGGCTGCTGCTCGCACCGACGCCACAGGCGTCGACGCTGTTCGATCCGGTACGCAGCGTACCGCCAGTTGCCACATAGTTCAGATTGCCCGTGTGGCGGGCGTAACGCGTGATCGGGGTTGCATTGGCCGCTGCACAGAAGCACAGCAGCAGAGCACATAAGACACGCATCAATTGGCCTTTCATAAGCTTGGCGGCGCCCGGCCCGTTCCTGCACGCGACCGTCAGCCGGCAGGCAGGAGCATGCCCAGATTCCCGGCGCCCTGCCCGTACTACATAAGGAAATTGCCAAGGGGCCGGCAGTTTCCGCCAAATCTGTAGCGCAATCGGCGGCAAATGCGAACTGCAGCACGAAATAACCGGGCCATTTGACAAGAATCTGCCGCTTGCAAACACATTGCTGCGCGGTTCATGCATGAAAACGAGCTCCGGTATCTGGCTGGCAACGGCCGGTTTGGCGACGCTGATCTGTGCCCGGCAGGGATTTGCCGCTGGCACACCGGCGGGCACTGCAATCACCAACTCGGCGCAGGTGAGTTACACCGTGGGTGCCAGCACGGCAACCGCGAACTCCAATACCACCACCACCACGGTACTGCAGATTCTGGATGTGGTGGCGACAGTGCAGACCCCTTCGGTCGCGGTCACAGCCGGCGACCTGAAGAAGCCGCTCACCTTTCGCATCACCAATACTGGCAACGGTCCCGATACCTATATGTTGACACCCTTGAGCACGCTGGCGGGTGACAACTTTGATCCGGTACTGGCGACGCCGGCCAGCGTCTACTTTGACAGCGACAACAGCGGCAACTACAGCTCCGGCGATGTCGCCTATGTTGCCGGCGCGGATCTGAACCTGGCCGCCGATGCCACGGTCACGCTGTTCGTACTCAACGATATTCCCACCGGCCTCAACAATGCCGACGAGGGCCGTAGCCAGATCAGCGCCGTACGCAAGAGTGGCGCCGGTAGCGCTGGCCAGGAAATCATCGGCGGCGGGGTCGGTGGCATCAACGCCGTCTTCGGCAGCAGCGGCGATCAGGCCACTCAGTCTGGCAAATATGTGGTGGCGAACAACGTCACCATGACGGCCGTCAAGACCCAGAGCTTCGTCGACCCCCTGGGCGGCACCCGGCCCATACCCGGCGCGACCATTACCTATTCGGTCGCGATCACACCAGGCGGCACAGGCACTGCGACTGCCGCCGCCTTCAACGACGACATCCCGGCGAGCACTACCTTCAAACCCGGCAGCATCAAGCTCAACGGCGCGACCCTGAGCGATGCGAGCGGCGACGATG
>JBAVRE010000302.1:0-3241 GCA_049694695.1 Steroidobacteraceae bacterium
CATCCGGATGGCCGACATCGAAGGTGCCCATCTGCGCGCCGCGGCGGCCACCGGCCGACGAGACGGTGAAGCACATCTAGTCGTAGATATCCATGAACGACAGCGGGCCCGAGGTGTAGGCGCCGGCGCCGGAGACGTAGGCGCCGCGCGGGCGCAGCGTCGAGAATTCGTAGCCGATGCCACAACCCGCCTTGAGCGTGAGCCCGGCCTCGTGCACCTTGCCGAGGATGTCGTCCATCGAATCGCGAATGGTGCCCGACACCGTGCAATTGATGGTCGAGGTGGCCGGCTTGTGCTCGAGCGCACCGGCATTGCTGGTAACGCGCCCGGCCGGAATCGCGCCCTGGCGCAGCGCCCACAGAAAACGCTCGTGCCAATGTTCGCGCAGCTCGGGCCGCTCCACATCGGCGAGCGCGCGCGCCACGCGCTTGAAGGTGTCATCCATCGAAGCGTCTATCGGCGTGCCATCTTTGGCAGTCAGGCGGTATTTTTTGTCCCAGATGTCGAGCGAGGCCTCCTGAAAAGGAATCGCATTGACATCTTTGTGATCGAGTTTCACGACGGAATTCATCTCTAAGATCGCTCCCTTGCCTGCGTCCAGCGCGAAACTCCCTGAAAATGGGCTCGCCGCCCGGAGTTCACCCTGCCCCCCCGACACCACAAGATCTAGTTACCGGAAAGGGATGAGACTAATGATGGCGCGGGGTCCGGTCAAGATTATGCAGCCTCGGGCAGCTCATTTTTTTAACTTTATTAATCAGCATGTTATGAATTTAGTGGCCGCGCCGGCCTTGATAAATTTTGGCGTTTGCCGGATTTTTCCCAGGCTTTGGAAAAATCAATAGGTGGTACTGGCAGCACCACCGCCGGGTTGCACACCTGCTCCACATTCATCGCACAGCTTATTCACAGGCGTCCACTTGCCAGATCGAGCTTGAAAGCGGCGCCTCCGGCCACACATCTGTTCCATCGCCGCGTGCTGCGGCTTCGAAGTTCGAGAAGGAGCAACGATGACTATCCTGCGTTATGAACCCTGGACCCTGATGAATCGGTTGCAGCGCGATTTTTCCTGGACGCCCGCGGTCGATGTGCATGAGCAGCCCGAGAGCTACACCCTGCGTGCCGATCTGCCCGGTGTCGAGGCCAAGGACATCCACGTGACCGCCGATGATGGCCTGCTGACGATTCGCGGCGAGCGCCACATCGAAAAGCGCGACGACCACAAGGGCTTCGAGCGGCTGGAGCGCGCCGAGGGCGCATTTGTCAGGCGCTTTACCCTGCCGGAGAAAGTGCGCACCGATGAGATCAAGGCCCGCCACAGCAATGGTGTGCTTGAGGTCGTCATCCCGAAGCAGCCAGTGCCGGAAGTGCGGCGCGTCGAAGTGCAGGTGAACTGAAGCTACGGCGGGAGGCGGGCGCACAACGCCCGCCTCCCGGCCGCAGGCCCATGCGCCAGCGCACGCACGGCCGCGTAGTAGGCTTTGAGGTCACTGCCCTGCCCGCTCAACAGCCGCTCGAATCCCGGTACGCAGTCGAAATAGGTTGCGACCGAGGCGAGGTGCGCGTTGTTGAGTCCGGTGTCGAGCCAGGCAGCGTAGCTGCTGCGTAAATTCTCTTGCCGCTCGTAGTCGCGCACTGCGGCGGTCGTGCTGGTCATCAACGCCTGCTTGCGCGCGCGCAGCTCGGCGATTGCCTGCGGCGTCGCCGCTGGCGGCGACTGCGCGTACAGCTGCGCGAGTTGCGCCCGCCCTGCGCCCAGCAGCCGCACCAGCTGCGCCTGCTGTTCCTGGCGCTGCTGATAGGCAGTGAGTTCGCCAGCGCGAGCGTGCGCCACCAGCCAGCGCGCCACGCCGGCCCGCTCGACGCTCATCGCGAAAGCTTCGTTGAACTCGCTGTCATTCCTGACGTAGATGAGCTGATGTGCGAGTTCATGGAACATCGTGCCGATGAGTTCCAGGTCACCATAGCGCAGCATGGTATCGAGCAGCGGATCGGCAAAACGTCCCAGCGTGGAGTAGGCACTGACCCCTGCCACCAGGGTATCGTAACCGCGCGCCGCCAGCCGTTCGGCAAAGCGGCGCGCGTTGTCCTCGCGAAAATAGCCGCGATAGGCAACGCAGCCGGTGATGGGGAAGGACCAGCGCAGCGGCGCGATCGAGAATTCCGGTGCCGCGACGACATTCCACACCACGTAGGGCCGGCCCAGCGCGCTGTAATTGCGATAGCTCCCGTTGTCCGGCAAGCCGAGTTCGCGCGTCGCGAACTCGCGCGCCTCGGCAACCAGCTCCAGCCGGCGCTTCAACTGCGCGTCCGTGCCGGGCGCCGCAAGCAGCCGCGCAATCGGCTGACGGGCGCGCAACAACTGCCATTGCCCATGCGCGGCCTGCAGCAGGTAACCCGCATTGCATCCCGACAGAGTCCAGCTGCTCATCAATAACAGTGCTCCGGCGAGCCGCCGCAAGTGTAGGCCACGGGCATCAGTTAACATGTGCGCATGCAAGTCTACCTTGTGGGCGGCGCCGTCCGCGATGAACTGCTGGGCCGGGCGGTGACGGAGCGCGACTGGGTGGTGGTTGGCGCCACGCCCGAGGAATTGCTGCGCCTGGGCTATCAGCCGGCCGGTCGCGACTTCCCCGTCTTCCTGCATCCGGAGAGTCATGAGGAATACGCGCTGGCACGACTCGAGCGCAAGGTGGCGCCCGGGTATCGCGGCTTCAACACTGAGTTTTCGCCGCAGGTCTCGCTGGCAGACGATCTGCGCCGGCGTGATCTGACCATCAACGCGATGGCGCGCGCCGCGGATGGGCAGCTCATTGACCCGCATGGTGGCCAGGCCGATCTGCGCGCTCATTTATTGCGCCATGTGTCTGAAGCATTCGTTGAAGACCCGGTGCGCATCCTGCGTACGGCGCGCTTCGCCGCGCGCTTCGCGCCACTCGGCTTCACGGTCGCGCCGCAGACCCGCGCGCTCATGAGCCGCATGGTGAGCGCCGGCGAAGCCGGCGCCCTGGTGAGCGAACGCGTCTGGCGCGAACTCGAGCGCGCGCTCGGGGAACCCTGCCCGACGCGCTTTTTCGAGGTATTGGCCGAGTGCGGCGCGCTGGCGGTGGTACTACCGGAACTGGCGCCACAGCTGGATTTTGCGGCCTTCAATGCCGACACCGCCGCCGGGCGCGCGGCCACGCCGGGTGGCCCGGCCGTGGCCCTCGCCGCGCTTGCCCTGGCCGCCAGGCTCGGCGCC
>JBAVRE010000303.1:0-2625 GCA_049694695.1 Steroidobacteraceae bacterium
CAGAAGAACAATCCGCTGTTCGTCGGCGATGCCGGCGTCGGCAAGACCGCGATCGCGGAAGGGCTGGCGCGCCGCATCGTGCATGGCGAAGTGCCGGATGTGCTTAAAGGCGCCACCGTGTTCGCGCTCGACATGGGCACGCTGCTCGCAGGTACGCGCTATCGCGGCGATTTCGAGGAGCGGCTCAAACAGGTGATCAAGGAGATCGAGGCTTATCCGGGCGCGATCATGTTCATCGACGAGATCCACACCGTGATCGGCGCCGGCGCCGCCTCGGGCGGCGTCATGGATGCCTCCAATCTCATCAAGCCGGTGCTCACCAGCGGCGAGCTGCGCTGCATTGGCTCGACCACCTACCAGGAATATCGCGGCATCTTTGAGAAGGATCACGCGCTGGCGCGCCGCTTCCAGAAGATCGACGTGGTCGAACCTTCGGTCGCCGAGACCATTGAGATTCTCGAAGGCCTGAAATCCAAGTTCGAAGAGCATCACGACATCACTTATGCTCCCGAGGCGCTGCGCGCGGCGGCCGAACTGGCCGACCGGCACATCACCGACCGGCGTCTGCCCGACAAGGCCATTGACGTGGTCGACGAGGCCGGTGCCCGCGCCCGTCTCAAGCCGGCTGGTGAACGCGAGCCGCGCGTCGAGGTCAGGCACATCGAAGAAGTCGTAGCGCGCATGGCGCGCATTCCGGCCAAGACCGTGTCCTCTTCCGATCGCGACGTGCTGCGCAACCTCGAGCGCAACCTGAAACTGGTGATCTTCGGCCAGGACACCGCCATCAGCACCCTGGCCTCAAGCATCAAGATGGCGCGCTCGGGCCTGGGCGATCAACGCCGGCCGGTGGGCAGTTTTCTGTTTGCCGGGCCGACCGGTGTCGGCAAGACCGAGGTTACCCGGCAACTGGCCCTGAGCATGGGCGTGGAATTCATCCGTTTCGATATGTCCGAGTACATGGAGCGCCACACGGTCTCGCGGCTGATTGGCGCGCCTCCCGGCTACGTCGGCTTCGACCAGGGCGGCCTGTTGACCGAAGCCATTGCCAAACATCCGCACTGCGTATTGCTGCTCGATGAAATCGAAAAAGCACACCCCGATGTCTTCAACCTGCTACTGCAGGTGATGGATCACGGCACCCTCACCGACAACAACGGCCGCAAGGCGGATTTCCGTCACGTGATCATTGTCATGACCACCAATGCCGGCGCGCAGGAAATGAATCGTCCCTCGATCGGCTTCGTGTCGGCCGACAACGCCAGCGATGGCATGGAAGCGGTGCGGCGCCTGTTCTCGCCGGAGTTTCGCAACCGCATCGATGCCATCATCCAGTTTGCGCCGCTCTCCGAGCAGAGCATCGAGCGCGTGGTCGAGAAGCTGCTGCTCGAGGCGGAAATGCAGCTTGAGCACAAGGGCGTGGCCCTGACTGTCGATAGCGCGGCACGCAAGTGGATCGCCGAGAAGGGCTACGATCCGAAGATGGGCGCCCGGCCGATGGCGCGGGTCATCCAGGAGCACGTCAAGCGACCGCTCGCCGAAGAGCTGTTGTTTGGCAAGCTCAGCGGCGGCGGGCAGGCGCAGGTCAGGCTGCGCGCCGACGGTTCCGGGCTTGAGATCGAGTGCCTGCCGGCGAGTGAACCGGCGGTCACGGTTTGATCGCGCTGCGGGCGCGCTAGCGGCCGCGATAGACGATACGGCCCTTGCTCAGATCGTAGGGCGTCATTTCCACGGTGACGGCATCACCGGTGAGAATGCGGATGTAATTCTTGCGCATCTTCCCGGAGATGTGCGCGGTGACGACGTGGCCGTTCTTGAGCTTCACGCGAAAGGTGGTATTGGGCAGGGTCTCGGCGACCTCACCTTCCATCTGGATAGCGTCTTCTTTGGACATGCCGCTCACTGTTGACCTTTAGGGCGGCGAATTCTGCATAAAGCCCCCTCGCAATGCAATTCAGGGTTGCGCGGCGCCCGCCGGGTCCAGATAACCGAGGAATTCACTCCTTGGGATCGGGCGGCTGCCCAGGCTGCGCAGGTGCGGGGAGGCCATCTGGCAATCAATCAGTGCCGTGCCGTCGGCCAGCGACATCCGGACCAGGGCTTCGAGCGCTGCCTTGGAGGCATCGGCTTCGTGGCTGAACATCGATTCACCGGAGAAAACACGGCCTATTCGCACTCCGTAGACGCCACCGACCAGCCGGCCGTCGCGCCGGACTTCGAGGCTGTGGGCGGCACCGCGCGCGTGCAGCAGGCAGTAAGCGCTGCGCATCTGCGGCGTGATCCAGGTGCCCGGGCTGTGTGTGCGCGGCGCCGCGCAGGCGTCGATTACCGCGGCGAAATCCTGGTCCATCGAGCATTCAAAGCCACGGTTTCGCAGCGTCCTGGCAAGGCTGCGCGAGCAATGAAAGTCCTTTGGAAACAGCACCTCACGCGGGTCAGGCGACCACCACAGCACCGGCTGGCCGGGTGAATACCAGGGAAAAATGCCGCGCCGGTAGGCAGCCAGCAGCCGCTCGGTGGACAGATCGCCGCCGGCAGCCAGCAGCCCGGGCGGGTCGCGCAGTGCGCGTGCGACCGGCGGGAACGAGTCGGGTGGGTCGCCAGGAGCAAGCCAGGCGATCATGACGC
>JBAVRE010000304.1:0-8515 GCA_049694695.1 Steroidobacteraceae bacterium
CAATGCCGGCACGCGTGTCGCCGGTCTCGCCGTGCTGGGCATGTTGGCGCTGTGCGCGATTCGCATCGGGTTGCGCCGCGGCCAGGAATTATTCGTCATATATGGAATCGGCTACCTGGCGCTCGGCCTGTGCGTGGTCGAGGCGCAGATCATTGACGGCTCGCTTGCCACCACGGTCGCTGAACTCGTTACTGTCGTGGCCGCAGCCGCGCTGCTGTGGCGTTGCCATGGATTGATCCGGGCCACGGCGACATGATTGTCAGGCGAGCGACTCCGGACCAGGAGCGCTGGCTGCGCGTCGCAGCGCGCCTGGCGCTGCCGCGCTCAGCACCTGAGTTGGTGGCGCGCACCGGTGGGTGGAAGTTGGTCTCGCCGCTGGCGCGCAGCGCGCTGTTTGTACTGGGAATCATCGCCGCCGGACTGAGCCTCGCCATTGGCGAGCTGCTGCACCTGCCCCTGATGGTCGTTGGCGTCGCGTTGGTCGCGGCCGGCGAATGGTTCGCCGCAGGCCGGCATTTCTTTTCCTGTGGGTTGGAAGAAGCCCTTGGGCTCGCCGGGCTGGCGGCCATCGCCGTTCGCATTGAACAATGGAGTGGCGGCATGCCTGCGCTGGGCATATCGCTGCTGATCGCTGCAGTATTTGCCGTTGCCGGAATTCGCTTTCTCAATCCCCTGTTCATCACGGTGGCCGCGGTGCTGCTGTCGTTCGCTGTCTATTTCAGTCAGCCACTGGCGGCGGTGTCGGCCAGCGTGCTGGCCAGTTGCTTCTGCTTCGCGCTGGCGGCTGGCGCGTTGTTGCTCGGCGCGCAGCAGTTTCGCCGACCGGCGCATGAACAGATGACCCGCTGGCTGATGGTAACGCTGCCAGCGTGCGCCTACCTGTGGGTGGCAGACATCAGCTCGCCGCTGCATGCCGCCATTGGCGTGCCGGTCCTGTCGCCCGCCAGCGCCCTGGCTTTGCTGGGACCAATGACGCTGGGCGTACTCGCGCTGCTTGCAGGGCTGAAGCGCCGCGCGCATGCGCCGCTGATGACTTTCATGGTGTGCCTGGCCTGTGTCGTCATTGAATCGCGCCACTACACTCATCTGAGTACGCAGGTGCGGCTGATCGCTGGCGGTTGCATCCTGCTGGCAGTTGCCGTCGCGCTCGAGCGTGCACTGCGCACGCGGTACCACGGCATCACGGCGCGCCGCTTGAGCGGCAGTGTTGGCGCGAGCGACCTGCTGTCGATGGCCGGTGCCGCGGCGCTGGCGCCGGGCGCGCCGGTGTCAGCGGCCGATCGGCTCCGGGGCGGTGGCGGCGAGTTTGGTGGCGGCGGCGCAAGTGGCCGATATTAGATGCGAGCTACTTACCGACCTGAGGTGATGTGAGTGCGACGGCAGGCAGCGATGAGCGCGCGGGCGTGGCTGGCGTTTGCGGCCCTCGGCGTCATCTGGGGCCTGCCCTATTTTTTCATCAAGATTGCCCTGCAGGAGCTGTCGCCGGTTGTTGTGGCCTGGGGTCGCCTGTTCCTGGCCGCATTGATCCTGCTGCCCATCGCCTGGCGGTGCGGCGCACTGCGCACGATCAGTGCCCATTGGGGCGCGATCACTGCTTTTGCGCTGATCGAGTTTGTCGTGCCGTTCCTGGCGATCTCGCTGGGTGAGCGCTGGATCAGCTCTTCGGTGGCCGGCATGCTCATCGCCATGGTGCCGTTGAGCGTGGCGCTGATTGCACACTTCTTTGGCATGCACGAACCGCTGGGCCTGTGGCGCAGTGTCGGTCTGGGGATCGGGTTGGTCGGCGTGGCCGCACTGCTTGGATTCGGCACGGTCTCAGGAACCCTGGGGTGGGTGGGCGTCGGCTGCATGCTGCTGGCAACGCTGTGCTATGCCACGGGTCCACTGATCGTGCAGCGCCATATGGCGGGACTCGATGCCATGGGTCCAGTGGCTGCGAGCGTAGGCGTCGCCACTCTGGTGCTGACGCTACCGGCTGCCCTCACTTTGCCGCGCCAGCTGCCAAGCGCGCAGGTACTCATTTCACTGGTGGTGCTGGGCGCTGTATGTACGGCGCTGGCCATGCTGTTGATGTTCTATCTCATCCGCAGCGCCGGCGCGGCGCGCGCTTCGGTCATAACCTATATCAATCCTGCGGTGGCGACGCTACTGGGCGTCATTGTGCTGCACGAGCCGCTGGGACCGGGGGGCGTGCTGGCCTTCGCGCTGATACTGCTGGGCTCGTGGCTGTCGACCCGCGGCGCTGTCCAGCAGCGGGCCGGATAAGCACTAGTGCTGGTTCATTTCCTTTGAGACCAGCCAATTCACCAGACTGATGAACTGCTCGTCGCTGCCGGCAGAGCGCGGCGTGAGACGATACTTGCCGTTCACGACGATGGTCGGCGTGGCGTCGGCCTGATAGGCCCTGATCTGCTCGTCGGCCTGGCGCATGAGCGCATCGACGCTGAAGGATTGCGCGGCGGCAAGAAATGCCTCGGCAGTAAGCTGCGTGGTCCGCGCATACCAGCGGGCAACTTCGGCGATGGTGGGCAGCAGCCGTTTGGGGCGATTGGTTTCCGGGTCCATGATGGCCAGTTCGCTGCTTTTCCAGATAGCCTCATACACCGCGTCGTGGGTGCGCTCGACCAGACCCAGTGACTGTGCGGCAAAGAAGGCCCGCTGAAAAGTCTTCCAGTCTTCTTCCGGGTGCCAGGAGGCCGGCAGGTAGCTCAGCTGGGCTTTGGCCGGCAGCTGCGCCTTGAGCTTATTGATGAGTGGGTTGTAAAGATTGCAGGCCGGACAGGCGTAGGAGAAAACTTCCACCAGCTCGACCTTGCCGGCGGGCACATGGGTGGCCTGTGCGGGCTCGATGCGGAAGTAATGCTGGCCTTCAATCCAGGTGGACTCCGCTGCTGCCGCAGGGAGCCAGGAGTACAGCGAAACCAGAAACAGCAGCGCTATTCGCATAAATCCTTCGCTGGCGAACGGCGGGTTGGCCCGCAGAGCGCACCTGGGCGTCAGGCGCCGGTCTTGGCTTCCTTGTTCTGGTCGATCCACAGCAACGCAGCATCCAGATCAGCCAGATCAGCTGCATTGAAGCCGGGCATTTTGCCACCGTTGGCGGCTTTGCTGCGTTCCATTTCGCCGTGAGCCTGGGTATAGACCCAGTTCAGGCCGCGGCGAACTTTCGCGGTAAATTTCTGCTGCTTGTCTTCGGTCATGATCGTCCTCGCTGGCTTTGGTCTCTTGATGGTGTGAGTCACTCCCGGGCCGGTTATGAAGCCAGGCGGGAGATAGGGCGGATCGCCTCGACCAACGATCCGTCCCGAATAGCTCAATGAGCATGCCCCGGGTTCTGAACGTCGAGGTCATCGACAGGCAAGCGCGGACTAACGGAAGCGCCACCTATCTGCAATCAAGCGGAGCGAAGACTACGCTGGAATGCACTCGCTCGGCAACCTCTTCTTGATATGGGGGCTATCGGTCTGCGCTTGCAAAGCGGCGCTGCGATCCCAATAGTGTCAGCGATTGGATCCCTGGTGAGGCAATTTTTTTGTGCCGGACACGCCCACGGAAATCTACCAGTCAGCAGAGCGTGCGGACTGCGATGAACGCTCGCTGGTGCTGGCCGCCGCCGGCATCGCCAGCAGCATTGGTTTCGATGGTGCAAGGTTTCTGCTGGGTGTGGAGCCTGCCGACGTGCCCGGCGCAGTGGCGCAGCTGCACGCCTACGCCATGGAGCGGCGCGCCGCTCACATTGCGGTAGCGCAGCCGCCAGCGCGCGTGCACCGTGGTGCGTGGCTGGGCTGCGTGGTCTACGTTGTCGCACTATTTGGCATTGCGCTGGCCGTGTCGAATGGCATCTGGCGGGTCGATGCCTTCGAGCGCGGCGAACTCAACGCGGCGCTGGTTCAAAGCGGCCAGTGGTGGCGCGCCTGGACTGCGCTCACCCTGCATCGGGACGGCGCGCACCTGCTGGCCAACCTGGGCGCGGGCGTCTGGTTCGGCTACCTCGCTGCGCGGCAACTCGGCGCCGGCATGGCCTGGTTGCTGATCGTGACGGGTGCGGCGGCGACCAATCTGTTCAACGCACAGTTTGGCCCGCCTGATTATCGGTCGGTGGGCGCATCGACTGCGGTATTCACGGCACTCGGTCTGATGGCCGCGCACTCATGGCGCAGCCGCTACCATCTGCGGCAGCGCTGGGCGTTGCGCTGGGCGCCATTGATCGCCGGAGTGGTGTTGCTGGGCTGGTTCGGCTCAGCGGGCGAGGGTACGGATCTCATCGCGCATGCTGTGGGTTTTGTCGGCGGCTGCCTGCTGGGCGCCAGCGTCGCCACGCGCAGCGTGGCGGCACTGCTGGAGCCTGTGCCGCAGTGGTTGAGCGGCCTGGCGGCACTCGCGACGCTGTCCATGGCGTGGGTATATGCGCTATCCGCAACCCTTGCGTGAGTGAAGACTATGGATCCGAGCAATAGGGCGTGACGGCTTCGGCCGTGAGCGTCGGCAGAGTCCTGATGGTGCGGATGACGGGCAGGCGCCACGCGACCAGCGCCAGCAGCAATGAACTGACGCCCGCAAATCCCAGAGTGACGCGCAGTCCGAACTGCTCGCCGAGCCAACCACCAATCAGTGCGCCGGGTACCGCCGGCAACAGGATCAGCCAGCGCATGGTGCTGGTCATGCGGCCGAGCATCCGCCCGGGAGTGACCGCCTGACGCAGCGAGAGGAAGTTGATGAAGATGAACACGGCGCCGATGCCAAACAGCATGAGCATGAGCGCGTAGGCGGCGATGCCCAGGGCATTGACTGGTGCGAGCGCCAGCAATAACCAGCCGGCGCCGCAGATTCCGAAGCCGAGCACCAGAGTCGGGCCCGGGCCGAGGCGACCTGCCAGACGGTGACCGACGGCGCTGCTGGCGATGGTGCCGGCACCGAGCGCCACGTAGCTCAAGCCCACCTCGCGCTCGCTCAGTCCCAGCTGGCGCGTGGCGAACAGAATCTGCACGACGCTGGCCGCCTGATAGCACAGCTGCCAGATGCCTACGCAACTTGCCATCGTCACCAGCAGGGCATTACTGCGCACGAAGTTCAGGCCGGCGCGCAGCGCCGGCCAGAACGCGGTGTTGCTGGCGCCGGGCGTTTCCCTGACCGCGACACCGCGCAGGATCGCGGCGGAAATCATCAGCAATACGGCGTCGGCCAGCAGTGCCAACGGTGCGCCGGTAAGCTTGATCAGCGCACCGGCGGCGCCCGGGCCGGCGACTTCTGCCGTCGATGAGGCAAGCGCATTCTTGGCATGGGCCTCGACCAGCCGTTCACGCGGCACGATCTGCGTCAGCACGATCTGCGCAGCGCTGCCTGCCGTGGTGTTGACGACGCCGATTGCAAAACCGACGACATACAACCAGTTCATCGACAGCAGGCCAAAGCGCCAGGCCAGTGGTACGGTCGCGACCGCCGCGGCGATCGACAATTCGCCGACGATATACACCGGCAGCTTGCGCAATCGATCGAGCCACACGCCCACGGGCAGCGAGAACAGCACGAACGGCAGCAGCTCCATGGCCGTGAGCGCGCCCATCTGGGTGGGCGATGCATGCAGCAGCACCGCTGCGGTCAACGGCAGCGCGAGCATCGTTACCTGGCCACCGAAGGAGGAGATCAGTATTGAAATCCATAAACGCCGATAGACCGCGTCGCGCAGCAGATCGGTGGCGGCGAGGGTGAGACCACGACCGGCGCGGCTTACCACGACCGGCCTGTCTGTGGACCTGGGCTCAACAGTCAGTCGTTGCGTCGCTAGCGCAGCGGTTTGCGAAACTTGAGCACGAAGTTGTCGGCTTCACCGATGGCCAGGTAGCGCGCACGGTCCTTGTCGCCCTGTGAGAGCGTCGGCGGCAGGGTCCACACGCCGTCGACCCAGTCCTTGGTGTCGCGCGGATTGGCATTGATTTCCGAGCGGCCCGCCAGTTCGAAGCCGGCCCGCTGCACCATTTCGATGGCGTAATCCTCGCGCAGATAGCCGTCCGCGGCCTTGGGATCCTGTGGGCGATCAGTACGGCCGCGATGATCTTCGATGCCGAGGATGCCGCCGGGCTTGAGCGCTGTGAAGCACGCGGCCAGCGCCTGGTCGGCGTAGCCACTGCCCAGCCAGTTGTGCAAATTTCGGAAAGTCACGATCAGGTCGGCAGAGCCGGCCGGGGCGATATTGAATTGACCGGTACCCAGGAAGGTCTCGGTGATGGTGCCGAGGCGTGAACCCTGAGCGGCGATCCGCGCGTGCCAGCGCTCGAGCATTGCCGGGTCCTCTTCGTCTCCGCGCGCCGGGAGGGCTACGATCAGCCGACCCCGACCGGCGAGGTAGGGGCCCAGAATTTCGGTCCAGTAGCCCGTACCGGGCCAGAGCTCGATCACCGTCATTGAAGGCGCAAGGCCAAAAAACGTCAGCTCTTCAACCGGGTGCCGGGCCGCATCTCTGGCAACAGCGCTGGGCGTGCGCGCGGGATCGGCGACCACCGCCGCCAGAGTAGGGCCGCTGGCCGCGGCGGGCATGGCTGAGGACTGGCAGCCGCTGATCGTGCTGGCCAGGGTCGTAAACGCCAACAGGGCAGAAATTGACAGACGCATGATCGGGACCTCCACAGCTGAGGTGCGGATCATATTGCAAATGGCGTTGCCGGGCCGTGAATATTGGCCAGGACTCGCTGTTCTCAGGCCTGCCCCAGCTCGCGTTGTGCGAAACCCTCAAAGCGTGCGCCCTGAGGCCCGTAGGCCGGCTCGACGCTGCCGCCGCGCAGCGTAGCGAGCAGTTTCTGCACCTGCCCGAGCTTGAGTGCCACGACTGCGCCGTTGCGGTCGTTCAGATTACGGCAATGACGCGCAAGTTGCAGATTGCCTTGCCAGCGCGAATGCAGTGCGTTGCCCGGGTCGCACCAGGTGAGCAGGCGTTCCAGACCCTGGCGGCCCTCGCCGAAGGAGAGCATGCGGCAGGCGGAAGTCCGTTCGGCATCCAGCCTGCTCAGGGCGTCGACGCAATGCTGACGTGCGCCACCGATGTTCTCTATTGCCACGGCATCTTCGCCGCGTACTACCAGCGCCTCGCGTGTCAGAATCTGCTCGAGCTCGGCGAGCAGACGGGCTTCGTCGTTGAGCACCCGTTCGAGGTGCCGCCGGATATCGGCGGGCTGCACACTCATATATCAGGACTTGCGGCGCTGGCTCGCGTCGGCGAGGTCGCGCTCGAGTTGCAGCAGTCGATCGGCAATCTTTTCGGGGTCGGCGTGGTATTGGCCACGTTCGATCGCCTGGCGCAGCTCGGTCACGCGCGCGGCGTCGATTTCAGGCATGAGTGCGATGGTCTCCTGCAGCACGGCGAGGCGACGCGCAGTATCCGTGATGTTGACACTCTCGGTCGGTGCGCTGGGCGCAGAAGAGGCGGTTGATCCCGCAGGCGCGGCGCGGCGCACGCGCTCGACAGAGCGGCTGCTGCCGGTGTCGACGGCGCTGGTGTCAGTGCCCTTGATACGGGTGGTCACGATGGTCTCCTGGTTCAGGCTCTTACGGTGGCTGTAACGGCAACAGCTGAATTTACTTTAGGGCAGAACTTGTCATAAGGATACCTCCACCAGCTGTGCGCTGCGCACGGTAGCCTCGAGAATGCGCTGCGACGCCATGTTCTGCACGCGGATCAGCTCATCGGGCTTGCCGTCGGCCAGCGCAATCACTGCTACCCGTATTTCCATCCCACTGGCGTGCGCCAGCAGCGTCAGTTGCTGGCCGCGACGGACGATCGCCGCGGTAACCAGCGCATCGGCATTCAGGGCTTCGCCTTGAACCACGGGGCGGCGCAGGTGCTGGCCGGCAAGCTGCGCGACATCACGGACATAGTTGCTCGACAGGCCGGGCAGGCGGCGGGTGAGCGTAGTGAAATCGGCGGCCAGCGGCACGGCGCCGCGCGCCAGCGGCCGTTGCGCCACCAGGACCGGCGATTCGCTCGCCAGTACAGCCGACAGATAGATGACCCAGTGTGCGCCCGAGTCACAGCGTACTCCCACGGTCGTGCGCTCCCGCAACTGGCCATCGCCGCTGATCGCGGCGCGCAGCGGCTCGGCGCAGCTTGCCAGGCGCAAGCGCGCATCGGGCATGTCGATGCTGACGATCAGGCCGGAGCCGGGGCTGCCGGCGGCACTGCGCACCTCCCGCTCGGCCGCGGCACGGATACTGGCGAGCTCCGTGTAGCCGGCGTCCGCGGCATGCAAGGGCTTGAGCAGCACCATGGCGACGGCCGTGGCGGCGAATCGATAGACAGCCTTGTTGAGTTTGTGTGACATCTGGACTCTCCTGCTTTGATGTTGATGGAGCAAGGCGCATGCCAGTGCAGCCGTCAGAAGACTGACGCTGCACCCGGCAGCCGCCTGCCGCGTGGTGGCAAGCCATTGCCGCCAGCTGCGGCGTCGTGGCCGTGTGCTGCGACGCGAGTCACGCTTTCAGGGCAGGTTGCCGGGTCCTGCGCCACATGGCACAGCGCTTGCTC
>JBAVRE010000305.1:0-3051 GCA_049694695.1 Steroidobacteraceae bacterium
TTGCAGGTGTGCGGCTGCGTGCCGTACACATCCCAGTTCAAGCCCTGCCCTGTCCAATTGAATATGGCATCAACCGTCTGACCGGGGACCGTAGCAATGGTGAACAGCAACGGACCCGCCAG
Source organism: Steroidobacteraceae bacterium (assembly GCA_049694695.1). Classification (GTDB taxonomy): domain Bacteria; phylum Pseudomonadota; class Gammaproteobacteria; order Steroidobacterales; family Steroidobacteraceae; genus FEN-1191. The sequence goes on from JBAVRE010000305.1 coordinate 123, forward strand.
ATTCGCGGCATTGGTCTGGCTGAGCAGCATACTGGCGTCACGGGCCAACACGCGCGCGTGGTTGCCGTGGAAATGGAAGGGATGCTGCCAGCGGCCCTGGCCGATGACGCGCATCAGCACGTTCTCACCCGGATGCATGTGCGGGTTGCCGTTATAAGGCTGATTCGGGAACGAGGGCGAATAGGCGACCTCCATGTCATCGGGCATGGAACGGCCGTTGACCATGAAGTAGTTCGGGCGGTAAGGCTCCAGCGTCGCGGCGATCTGCGCGCAGGGGCCAACCGGGCAGGCATCAACCTGCGCCTTGACCTGGTCGTGAACGTTTGAACTCAACTCGGAAAACTGGAACAGGTATTCGCGATCGTAGCAGCTGTCTTTCTGATCGTAGGCAGCATTGGCAAGTGAGTAAGTGCCCTTCGCCTTGCAACTCCCAGTTGCATTGGACGAACTCGGGAGCACGACGATCGCGCCGGATAGACCCATCTCCACCTGCAGATTGGACTGCGTACCACTGTAGTACGCATAGGTTCCAGGATTACCAGCATTAAACTGATAAGTTACCGTCCCACTGTTTGTCGCGGCCTCACGAGTCAAAATGCCGGCAGAACCGCCGGTTGCCGTGACAGCCATGCCCGGGAATATGATGGAGGTGGCGCCGGCGCCGGAAGGCAGATTGTTGGTCAGGGTGACCGTCACCGACTGACCCTGCGTCACAATCAATGTCGGACCAGGCAATTGCATTTCGGGGCAGCTGCCAGTCGTTGCATCCTGGGCAGGAAGGAACGCGGGCGTCGAGCCCACCGTGCATCCGTAACCCCAGGCGTAGATGTGCGCGCCGTCGGGCTGGCTTATAGAGCCATCCCGTGCGGTCAGGTTGAAAGTGGTGCCGGTGGTGCCGGTGATGCCGGTGATGCCGTGCACCGCCGCCTGCGCCGTGCCCGCCAGAGCCAGAGAACCGATGAGTGCCACTGTGTAGCCCAGGACTTTCTGGCCTACGGCGATTGCTGTCGTCGAGTAATTCATGTCTGTGCTCCTACTTGACGACAACTTCAGTCATCATGCCGCCGAAATTTTCGGCGTCATTCGACAAGTGGTCGAGATTCGTGCTGTAGAGGTAATAGGTTCCTTTCGGAACGTCGGTGGCGTCGAGAATCACATCGATTGACTCGCCGCCGCCCAGGGTGACCGAGTTGGTCTTGTAATAGAGATTGTTTCCATCAGCGTCGCGCAGCAGGCGGGCGTTCTCCGCGATGACCTGCATCGGTATCCCGACCGTTGCCAGGGTTGAGTGTTCGGTCACACTCAGGTCTGAAATCCGCAGTAGCGCGCGGGTCTTGCCGTTGGTCTTGTCCAGCGTCACGAGGCTGTGCAGCGGCTGTGAGGGCCGCGAGTAGCCATCCGAGCCTTCGGTCGTCATCGGCCCATTCGGCACCGGCGTCGCGCCGTCGATGCCGATCGTCGCCGAGTTGTCAAAGCTGGTCTGAATGGTGTCCGGGTAGCTGCGGCCATTCAGCAGGAAGTACTTGTCCTTCATGTCGGCAAAGGCTTCCGGGTTGAAGGTCATGCCGACGAAATGGAAGTTCGGGTCGAAGCCCATCATCTGAATCGGCACGTCGTAGTCGTAGCGCGTAGTGCCATCGCCGTCGTTATAGGCGTAGGTCGCACCGCCAACCGGCTGCACGGCATCATTGGTTCCGACTGTCACGCCGGCCGGCAAGGGCGTCGCTCCCGTGCAAAGAATGTCCGAGCAGGACCCGGCAGTAGCCGAATTCGTATCAGCCACCTTGCTTCGATTCGCGTTATTGGCGTTCAGCAATGCTGTATAGAGGCTCGCGTTGTCAGCCACCCTGTTCTGACGCGGTCTTACGTAAATTTGCCCCACCATGCCCATCTGCAGATGCTCGGGCGGTGCAATGTGGCAGTGCCAGAAGTAGGTGCCGGCATCGGGGGCCGTGTAGTAGTAGGTAAAGCTGCCGGCGATATTGATGGCAACGGAAGCATCCGGCACGCCGTCGAAGAAAGAAGAAGCGTTCGGGTAGCCGTGAAAGTGCACGGTATGCTGTTCGAACAGGTCGGGTCGCATGATCTGGCCGACGTTGCTGAGCGTTAGAAACAGTTCGTCGTCTTCATCGATCGCCATCAGTGGCGCCGGCGCGTTGCTGTACATCACGCCGTTGTTCATGATCGCGGCGGGTTCGATGCGCGCGCCCTGAACGTCGGCCTGGTTATTGAATACAGTGGGAGTCTGCGTTCCAGGCTTGCCAGTCAGAATGCCGGGCTTGGCCGCTGCGTTGGCAGGATCGCCAAGACCTGACAGCGGCGCGAAGCCGAACAGGTAGATCTGATGGCCATCGCCCATCGTGGCGAAACCGTCGCCTCCGGCAATATGCTGGCACTTAACCTGCCCGGGATGGCCCGCATCGACATTGGAACCATTCGGGTGGAGCGCGGTCTTTGCTGGACACTGCACACGGAATGACTGTGCACTGGCTGGCAGCGCGTAAAGCAGTATGGCGGCTACTGTGAGCCCTGAGCTGATGAGCGTCTTGATGCGCATGAAATGCTCCTGAAAACCCTATATCCCTCGAACTGGCGCAAAGATTGACTCTCGCCAGTGCCGCTAACAATAGGGTCAAGAAGTCAACGTACGGGAAGGGGAAATACCCAACGTACGTGGTTTGCAGCGGCGGGAACGACGCCCGCAGGCCCGGCCGGAGCAGTCCGGTGCTGGACAGTCGGCTATTAGTTGCGCAGCTTCTGCACGAGACGCGCTTTGTAGACCTCAACCGTACGAGGACTGATACCCAGGCGCTCGGCAATCTGCTTGACCTGAAATCCGCCCTTGACCAGTTCGTGCACCTGCTGTTCGCGCTCGGTCAGTTGATTGGTGGATCCACTCGGCAGCACCCGTTGGCCGGATGGGGACGAC
>JBAVRE010000306.1:0-10638 GCA_049694695.1 Steroidobacteraceae bacterium
GTGGCTCTGGTCGGTGGCAACCTGAGCCGCGGTCCATTGAACCTTGGTCTGCAGTTGACCGGGCTGGTGCCCGCGGGGACCGCTCTGCGACGCAGCGGCGCGCGCCCGGGCGATGAAATCTGGGTGAGCGGCACGCTGGGCGATGCCGCCCTGGGCCGCCTGCCTGGGGCGAGCGCTGCGTTGCGGACGCGCTTTGAATATCCAACGGCGCGAGTGGCCCTCGGTGTCGCGCTGCGCGGCATCGCCAGCAGCTGCATCGATCTGTCCGATGGCCTGCTCGCGGATCTGCCGCGACTGACGCAGGCCAGTGGCTGCGGCGCCATCCTGGAGGTTGATCAGCTGCCACTCTCGTCGGCGCTGCAGGCGAGCGCCGCGGCCTTGAGCTGGCAGCGCGCATTGCTGGGCGGTGAGGATTACGAGCTGTGTTTCACGGCGCCAGCGGAAAATGCCGCGCGCCTGCGTGTCCTCGCCGGGCAACTCGGGGTACCGCTACGCCGCTGTGGGCGGGTGCGCGCGGCCGCCGGGCTGGAATTGCACTCTGCCGGCGGCGTGATCCAGTTCTCGCAATCGCCCTTCGATCACTTCAAAAGCTAGCGTCGGTTCGGTCATTGCCGGCGCCCGGTGCGCTGCTGCGTTGGCTGGCTGATGATCCGCGATGCAGTTCACAGTCCATGCTGCGCACACTCCGTATCCTCGAATTTGCCGTGTGTGGACCGTGAGCTGATGTCACTCCAAGTAGCAAAAAATCCCAGCCCCAGAGCCATACCCGAGCGCATCGGCAAGTATCTCATCGTCAATGAGGTCGGCCGCGGCAGCACCGGCATCGTCTACCTTTCGCATGATCCCTACTATGGCCGCGACGTGGCGATCAAGGTCTACAATATCGAAGCCAGTGGCGATGACGAGCGGGCGCGCGTCACGCGCAAGATGTTCCTGTCCGAAGCCCACATGGTGGGCATGCTGCACCACCCCAATATTCTGCCGATCTACGATGCCGGTGAAGAGAACGGCCACTGCTATATCGTCACCGAGCACGTGCACGGCGCGCGTACCCTGGCCGCTTACTGCCGCCCGGACAATCTGCTGCGTATCGACGACGTGGTCGAGATCATGTTCAAGTGCGCCAAGGCGCTGCACTACGCGCACTCGCGCGGTGTGATTCATCGCGACATCAAGCCCTCGAACATCATGCTCACGCAGGACAGTGACGTGCGCATCATTGATTTTGGCATTGCGCTGGTCGCTGATTCCGAGATTTCGCGCATTGAGGGAATCGCCGGCTCGCCCAGCTACATGTCACCCGAACAGGTGCAGAGCATCGATCTGACCAACCGCTCCGATCTGTATTCACTCGGCGGGGTCATGTACGAGCTGCTGACCGGCACCCGCCCGTTCCGGGCCGGCAATCTGGCCAAGCTGCTGCACCAGATCGTCTATGCCACGCCGCCACCGATCCATACACTGCGTGCGGACGTGCCCGAGGAACTGGAAGTGGTGGTGGCCACGGCCATGCAGAAGGATCCCGAGCGCCGGCAGAAGAGCGGCCTGGAGCTGGCCGGGGAACTGACGCGCGTGCATCAGCAGCTGCGCCAGAAGAATTCGCGCATGAACCAGCAGGAGCAGTTCAGTCTGCTGCGCCGCCTGAAGTTCTTCCATGAGTTCTCGCACGCGGAAATCGCCGAAGTGATGCGCGCCAGTCACTGGCAGGATTACAGCCTGGGCGAGGAAATCGTCAAGGAAGGCGAGATGGATGATCGCTTCTACATTATCGTCAGCGGCAGCTGCACCGTGGAGCGCAATGGCGCCTCGGTCGGCATGCTGTCATCGGGTGAGTGCTTTGGCGAGACCAGCTATGTGCAGGGCGCCAAGCGCAGCGCGACCATTCGCGCCACCGACGCGGTAACCGTGCTCAAGGTGAGCTCGACGCTGCTGGAGCAGGTCTCGGCTTCCTGTCAACTGCGCTTCAACCGCGTATTCCTGCGCACGCTGATCGGGCGACTGCAGGGTGTGGAGATGCGCCCGGGCTGAGGCTCTAGGCCTTGCCGTTCGACAGGGGCAGCTGCTTGTTGCGCTCGATCAGCGCATAGGCCGAGTGGTTGTGAATCGACTCGAAATTCTCGCTCTCCACCACATAGGCGCTGATGCGCGTCTCGGCGTTGAGTCGCACCGCCACGTCACGCACCATGTCTTCAACGAACTTCGGGTTGTCGTAGGCGCGCTCGGTCACGAATTTCTCGTCGGGACGCTTGAGAATTCCGTACAGCTCGCATGAGGCCTCGGACTCGGCGATGTCGATCAGTTCTTCGATCCACATGTGCTCGCGCAGCCGCGCCTTGATGGTGACATGCGAGCGCTGATTGTGGGCGCCACGCTCGGAGATCTTCTTGGAGCACGGACACAGACTGGTGACCGGCACCACCACCCGGAGCCACAGCTGGGTTTCACCGTGACAGCACTCGCCTATCAGTGTGGCCTGGTAGTCCATCAGGCTTTCCACCCCGGATATGGGCGCGCGCTTGGAGACGAAATACGGGAAGCTCATTTCGATGTGACCGGCGTCGGCATCCAGCCGTTCGGTCATTTCCACCAGCATGGTGCGAAAGGAATCGACCGAGATCTCCGGCGCGCGATGCAGCACTTCCACGAAGCGCGACATGTGGGTGCCCTTGAAGTTGTGCGGCAGGTTGACGTACATGTTGAAGGTTGCCACCGTATGCTGCTCACCGGCGGTGCGATCCTTGACGCGCACCGGATGGCGGATGTCCTTGATGCCAACCCGATCAATGGCGATCTGGCGCGTATCAGCGCCACCCTGTACGTCCTCAACGGCAGCTCTGGCGGGGCTTCGGTCGGCAACTGCAGTATCCATGTAGTACCTTGGGCTCTAGGGCCTGGCCGGTCCGGAGCGAACCGCTGCCGCTATTCTGGTGGCGGGGCGGGCGCTATTCAAGTTGAGTGCCAGCGGTCGCCACCAGCGTTCAATGGCGGCCAGCACGCTGGCTTGGTCGAGCCCGGCATCCGCCAGGCATTGCTCGCGGCTGCCGTGCTCGATAAAACGGTCGGGCAGGCCAATGTGCAGGCGCGGCCCGCTGATGCCCAGGGCATCCAGCAGTTCGGCGACCGCGCTGCCGGCGCCGGCGCCGATGGTGTTCTCCTCCAGCGTGACGATGGCCGCGTGCTGCGGCGCCAGTTCGCGCAGCATGGCCTCATCGAGCGGTTTGACAAAGCGCATGTTGACCACCGTGGCGTCCAGCTGTGCGCCGACCTGCAGCGCTGCGGCCAGCATGGAGCCGAAGGCCAGCAGCAGCAGGCCGGATTCCCCGCGCTGGCGCAACTGCGCGCGCCCGATCGGCACGGCCGTCATGGCGCTCTCGACCGCCACCCCTGGTCCCTGGCCTCGTGGGTAGCGCACCGCCGCCGGGCCACCGACGCGCGTAGCGGTGTAAAGCATCTGCCGGCATTCGTTTTCATCTGCCGGCGCCATGATCACCATGTTGGGAATGCAACGCAGAAAGGAATAGTCGAAGCTGCCATTGTGGGTGGCACCGTCGCCGCCGACCACGCCAGCGCGGTCGAGCGCAAACACCACCGGCAGATTCTGCAGCGCTACATCGTGGATGAGTTGATCGTAGCCACGCTGCAGGAAGGTGGAATAGATCGCGACCACCGGCAGCAGCCCTTCGCAGGCCAGGCCGGCCGCAAAGGTGACGGCATGCTGCTCGGCAATCGCGACATCGAAATAGCGTTGCGGGAAGCGCCTGGAAAATTCCACCAACCCCGAGCCCTCGCGCATCGCCGGGGTAATGCCGACGATGCGCTCGTCGCTGGCGGCCATGTCGCATAGCCAGCTGCCGAACACCTGCGAATAGCTCGGACCACTGACCTGGTCCTTGAGCATGCGTCCGGTCAGCGGGTCGAAGGGCCCGGGACCATGCCAGGTAATCGGGTCGGCCTCGGCGGGCGCATAACCCTTGCCCTTGCGTGTCACCACATGCAATAACTGCGGGCCATTCAGTTCACGCAGGTTGCGCAGCGTGTGCACCAACGATTTCAGATCGTGTCCGTCGACGGGACCGATATAGTTGAAGCCCATTTCCTCGAACAGGGTGCCTGGCAGCCACATGCCCTTGACGTGTTCTTCCGAGCGGCGCGCAAGTTCGCGGATGTGCGGCATCTTGCGCAGCACGCGCTTGCCGCCTTCGCGCAGGTGCTGGTAGAAGCGGCCCGAGAGCACGCGCGCCAGGTAGTTCGAGAGCGCGCCGACGTTCTCGGAAATCGACATGTCATTGTCGTTCAGCACTACCAGCAGGTTGGTCGGCAGGCTGCCGGCATGGTTGAGCGCTTCGAATGCCATGCCGGCGCTCATGGCGCCATCGCCGATGATCGCGACCGCACGCCGGGTTTCGCCCTTGGACGCCGCAGCCACGGCCATGCCGAGCGCGGCGCTCACCGAGGTGCTCGAATGGCCGACTCCAAAGGTGTCGTATTCGCTTTCGGTGCGGCTTGGGAACGGCGCCAGTCCGACGTGTTGCTTGATGGTGTGCAGTTGATCGCGCCGACCGGTGAGCACCTTGTGCGGGTAGGCCTGGTGGCCTACGTCCCACACCAGTCGGTCATGTGGGGTCTGATAGACGTAGTGCAGGGCGATGGTCAGTTCGACGGTGCCCAGGCCGGCGGCAAAATGGCCACCGCGCGTGCTCACCGTCTGCACCAGGAACTGGCGCAGTTCCTCGGCGACATCCTTCAGGCGCCGCTCCGGCAGCGCCCGCAGATCGGCGGGCGAGTCGATCTGGCGCAGCAGGGCATAGGGCTCTTTGGCAGTGCTCATGGGTGGAAGTCTACGCTAGGGCCTGCCTGCCGGCCTTAACTGACGCGCTCTACCACCGCATAGGCCAGGGCCCGCAGCGTCCCGGCGGCCGCGCCCATGCCTGCCAGTTCTGCCAGCGCGCGATCGCGGTGCAGGCAGGCCAGTTCCTGCGCCCGCGCGAGCCCAAAAACACTTGGGTACGTGGGCTTGTCGTTGGCCGCATCGGCGCCGGCACGCTTGCCGAGCACGGCGGTCTGGCCAGTGACATCGAGGATGTCATCCTGGATCTGGAAGGCGAGGCCGATTTCCTCACCGTAGCGACGCAAGGCCGCTCGCTCCGCACTGGCGACCAGGCCGGCTGCAATGGCGCCCAGTTCGACACTGGCGCGAATCAGCGCACCGGTCTTGCGGCGGTGCATTGCTTCGATGCTGGCGGCAGTCAACTGGGTTCCGGCAGCAGCCAGGTCCATGGCCTGGCCACCTGCCATCCCCTGCGTGCCGATGGCGGCCGAGAGTACGACAATCATCTGCAGACGGGCGCTGTCGCTCAGGTCCGCGCTGCTGGCAAGGATGTCGAAGGCCAGCGCCTGCAGAGCATCGCCGGCCAGTATCGCCGTGCCTTCATCGAAGGCTTTGTGGCAGGTGGGCAAGCCGCGGCGCAGATCATCATTGTCCATGGCCGGCAGATCGTCGTGAATCAGGCTGTAGGTGTGTATCAGCTCAACCGCGACGGCAGGTGCATCCAGCTGTTCTGGTCGGGCACCGAGCGCTTCGCCCGTAACGTAGACCAGCAGCGGGCGCAGGCGTTTGCCGCCAGCCAGCACGCTGTAGCTCATGGCCGCCTGCAGGTGCTGCACCGCGGCGTCGGGCAGATTCAGAGTGCGCTCCAGGGCAGCAGCGATGCGCCGCTGCGCGGCGGCAGCGCACGCGCGAAAACTGACTGCGTCCACGATGGCGGGGGTCAAGGTGCGCAGGTCAGCTGGTCTCGCCACCGGTTGCGCTTCCGGAGTCGACGGCGAACTCCTCGACACTGGGTCCAGCCGGACCCTGCGCCAGTAGCTGCACCCGCGCCTGCGCGGCCTGCAGGGCCAGCTGGCACTCGCGCGTCAGCTGTACGCCGCGCTCGAAATGGCGCAACGCTTCATCGAGCGGCAGGCTGCCGCTCTCCATCTGCGCCACGAGTTCCTCGAGTTCAGCGAGGCTTTGTTCAAATCCGGCTTTCTTGGGTTTGGCGGACACCGCGAGGACCTGCTTTGGCTCGTACAGGGCACGACCCTACACAGCGATGCGCTCGGCGGTCAAACCGGGTTGACGACCGGCCCGCTTAGCCTTACATTTGCTGCCGCTTAGACTCAGTCTAAATAAGCCCTTACGGGCGGGAGCACTTGATGAGCCTCAAAGGAAGCAAGACCGAACAGAATCTGAAGGACGCGTTTGCCGGCGAATCGCAGGCCAATCGTCGTTATCTTTATTTCGCGGGCAAGGCCGATGTCGAAGGTTACAACGATGTCTCGGCCGTGTTTCGCTCGACAGCCGAAGGCGAAACCGGGCATGCGCACGGGCACCTCGAGTATCTGGAAGCCGTGGGCGATCCGGCCACGGGCCTGCCGATCGGCGAGACCCGCGCCAACCTGAAATCAGCGATCGCGGGTGAGACCCACGAATACTCGGATATGTATCCGGGCATGGCCAAGGCCGCGCGCGCCGAGGGCTTCAGCGAAATTGCCGACTGGTTTGAGACGCTGGCCAAGGCCGAGCGCTCGCACGCCAATCGCTTTCAGAAGGCACTGGATACGCTCTGATGGCAGGCGCGGGCGCCGGCAAAGGCGAGGGCAACCTCGAGGCGCCCACGCGCCATGCGCTGAACTGGCGCGACCCGGCGTTCTATGACGCACACGCGCTCGAGCAGGAACTCGAGCGCGTGTTCGATATCTGTCACGGCTGCCGGCGCTGTTTCAACCTGTGCCAGTCATTTCCAACGCTGTTCGACACGATAGACGCCAGCACCAGCGGCGAGATCGACAGCGTCGATAAGCGCGCCTATTGGCAGGTGGTGGACCACTGCTATCTGTGCGACATGTGCTACATGACCAAGTGCCCGTACGTGCCGCCGCATCCATGGAATGTTGATTTTCCGCACCTGATGCTGCGCGCCAAGGCGGTGCGCAACGCAGCGGGTGGTTCGAGCCTGCGCGACCGCCTGCTTAGTTCGACCGATACGGTGGGCAGCATCGCCGGCATTCCGGTGGTGGCGCAGCTGGTCAATGCGGCCAACGCCAGCACTCTGGGGCGCAAGCTGCTCGACAAGACGCTTGGCGTACACCCCGCGGCGCCGCTGCCAAGATATGAGACACGCAGTGCGCGCTCGCGCCTGCAGAACCTGCCGGCACCGGCGACGCCAGTGCAGGCCACGCCCGCAACCACCGGGCGCGTCGTGCTGTTCACGACCTGCTATGGCAACCGCAACGAGCCCGATCTCGCCACTGATCTGGCGGCGGTATTCGCGCACAACGGTATCGAACTCAGGCTCGCGGCCAGCGAGCGCTGCTGCGGCATGCCCAAGCTTGAGCTGGGCGATCTCGAGGCCGTGGCGCGCCTGAAGGAATTCAATATCCCGCAGCTCAAGGCGCTGGTGGAGCAGGGTTTCGATATCGTGGCGCCCATTCCCTCCTGCGTGCTGATGTTCAAGCAGGAATTGCCGCTGATGTTCCCACAGGACGCGGATGTGCAGCTGATCAAGGGCCGCATCTTCGACCCCTTCGAATATCTGATGCTGCGTCACCAGGCTGGCCTGCTGCGCACCGATTTCAAGGCGCGGCTGGGTAGCATCAGCTATCACGTGCCCTGTCATCTGCGGGTGCAGAACATTGGCCTCAAGACCCGCGATGTGCTCAAGCTGGTACCCGAGACCACCATTGATGTCATCGAGCGTTGCTCCGGACACAACGGTACCTACGCGGTGAAGAGCGAGTTTCACGATGCCTCGATGAAGATCGCGCGCCCCGTGGTGCAGAAGGTGCAGGACCAGGCCGCTGACCACTACGCCAGCGACTGCCCCATGGCCGGGCACCAGATTGAAAGCGGCCTGGCCGAGGGAGCGCGCGCGCCGGAACATCCCCTGAAGCTGCTGCGCATTGCCTACGGTATCTGAAACATGCGAGCCCTGACCGACACCGATCTGCTGCCGCTTGAGCGCTACGCCCGGGAGCGGGCGCAGATCCGCGAGCGCATGATCAGCTATCGGGCCGCACGGCGCCTTGAGGTCGGGCCCAACTGCACCTGGAGCTTCGAAGATCGCGAGACCGTGCGCTACCAGGTGCAGGAGATGCTGCGTACCGAACGCATCTTCGAGGCAGCGGGCATCAGGGACGAGCTGGCAGCCTACAATCCACTGGTTCCTGATGGCCGCAATCTGAAGGCCACGCTGCTGATCGAATACCCTGATCCGGTTGAGCGTGCGGCAAAGCTCGCGGGGCTGCGTGGCATGGAGCGGCGCTGCTGGCTGCAGGTCGCCGGGCATGAGCGGGTGTATGCGATTGCCGACGAAGATATGGAGCGTGAGAACGAGCAGAAGACCTCGGCCGTGCATTTCCTGCGCTTCGAGTTGACTGATGCGATGGCGATGAATCTGACAGCTGGCGCCAGGTTGATGGCCGGCGTCGACCATGCCGCCTATCAATACACGGTCGATCCGCTGCCGCAGAGCCTGCGCACTGCGTTGCTCGCCGATCTTGACTGAGAGCGGCGCCGCGGCGTCGCGTTACTCTGGTAGAATCCGCGCCGCGCGCATGCCTGTCGCGCCTGGCATGGTTCTGACATCGGCTCAATGACGCAATCCTATAACGCTGCCGATATCGAGGTACTCTCCGGCCTTGAACCCGTCCGTCGCCGGCCGGGCATGTACACCGACACCACCCGCCCGAATCATCTGGCGCATGAAGTTGTCGACAACAGCGTCGATGAGGCGCTCGCCGGGCACTGCCACCAGATCGACGTCACGCTGTACAAGGACGGTTCGCTGGAAGTGACCGATGACGGTCGCGGCATGCCGGTGGACAAGCATCCGCAGGAGAAAGTCAGTGGCGTCGAGCTGATACTCACGCGCCTGCACGCGGGCGGCAAATTCTCCGACAAATCCTATGGGTTCGCCGGCGGCCTGCATGGCGTGGGCGTGTCGGTGGTCAATGCGCTCTCCAAACACCTGGAATGCTGGGTGCGGCGCGGCGGCAAGGAATACAACATTGCCTTCAAGGACGGGCGCGTGTCTTCGAAGCTCGAGGAGATCGGCACCGTCGGCCAGCGTAACACCGGCACCACGGTGCGCTTCTGGCCCGATCCGAAATTCTTCGACACCGAGCGCTTCGCGGTGCCGGAGCTCAAGCGCGTGCTCAAGGCCAAGGCCGTGCTGTGTGCCGGGCTGCGCCTGAGTTTCACCAACGAGGCCACTGGCGAGCGCGAGGAATGGTTCTATACCGGTCACCTGGGCGAATATCTGCTCGAGCAGCTGGAAAAATCCGCGCGCCTGCCGGCCGAGCCGATCACCGGGCGGCATGCTTCGGACCAGGACGTAGTTGAGTGGGCGCTGGCCTGGTCGAGTGATGCGCCGCACCTGATCGCCGAGAGTTACGTCAATCTGATTCCGACCATTGCCGGCGGTACGCATGTCAACGGCATGCGCTCAGGGATTGTCGATGCCGTGCGGCAGTTCAGCGAGTTTCGCAACCTGCTGCCGCGTGGCGTCAAGCTGACGGCCGAGGATGTCTGGGACCGGGTCTGCTACGTATTGTCGATCAAGATCCGCGATCCGCAGTTCGCCGGTCAGACCAAGGAAAAACTCAGTTCGCGCGAAGCGGCCGCCCTGGTCGAGACCCACGCCCGCGATGCCATGGCGCTGTGGCTCAATCAGCATCCAGATGCCGGCGAGGGCATCGCGCAGTTCGCCATCGCCAATGCGCTCGAGCGCATGAAGGCCGCGCAGCGCATTACCCGCAAGCGCGCCGTCAACGGACCGGTACTGCCCGGGAAGCTCGCCGACTGCAGTTGCCAGGATCCAAGTCGCTCGGAGCTGTTCCTGGTCGAGGGCGATTCGGCTGGTGGCTCCGCCAAGCAGGCGCGCTCCAAAGATTTCCAGGCCATCATGCCGCTGCGTGGCAAGATCCTGAACACCTGGGAACTCGAACCCGGCGAGATTGGTTCCTCGCAGGAAGTACACGACATCAGCGTCGCCCTCGGTGTCGATCCTGGTTCCGGCGATCTCTCCGGCCTGCGCTATCACAAGATCTGCATCCTCGCCGACGCCGACTCGGACGGCCTGCACATCGCCACGCTGTTGTGCGCACTTTTCCTGCGGCATTTTCGCCCGCTGGTCACGCACGGCCACATCTACGTCGCCATGCCGCCGCTGTTTCGCATCGATGCCGGCAAGCAGGTGATCTATGCGCTCGACAACGCCGAGCGCGATTCAGTGCTGGCGCGCCTTACGGCAGAGCACTCGCGGGTAAAGCCCGTGGTGACGCGCTTCAAGGGCCTGGGCGAGATGAACCCCTCGCAGTTGCGGGAGTCGACCATCGACCCGCTCACACGGCGGCTGGTGCAACTGACCATTGCGGCCAAGGATGACACTGACAAGCTCATGGACATGCTGCTGACCAAGAAGCGCTCGGGGGATCGGCGCGAGTGGCTGGAGCGCAGCGGGAATATGGCGGAGTTATGAGTCGCACGCGGCCAAAGTCAGCGCGCGGAGGCGGCGGGGCGCGGATGGTTTTCCCCGGCCGTGAAAAATCATCCACACCCCACCACCTCCGTGTGCCGGCGGTGGTCGCGCACCACTC
>JBAVRE010000307.1:0-1895 GCA_049694695.1 Steroidobacteraceae bacterium
GCCACCAGATACCCAACCCGCAGATCGGGCGCGATCGTCTTGGACACGCTCGATACCAGAATGACCCGCTGGCACTGATCGAGCGCCGCGAGACTTGCTTCCGGGCGCGGCGCCAGCTCCGCGAAAATGTCATCCTCGACGATGCGCAGATCGGCACGATCGGCCAGCTCGAGCAGGCGGTGGGCCACGGGCAACGAGGTGCTGGTGCCGGTCGGATTGTGCAGGCTTGAGTTGGTGAACAGCAGTCGTGGCCGTCGACGACGCAGGAGCCGGGCAAGTTGCTCAGTATCAGGACCGTCACTGTTGCGGGCAATAGCCAGAAGTTTCACGCCACGCATGCGTAGCATGTTGAGCAACGGCGGATAGCAGGGGTCTTCAACCACCGCGAGATCACCAGGCTTGAGCAATTCGCGGATTACCAGGTCGAGTCCCTGGGTCGCGCCCTGCGTGGTCAGAATCTGCTCTTCCTGCGCGCCTACCCCGCGCGAGCGCAGCATGCTCGCAAACTGGGTGCGCAGGCCGAGCAGGCCGTAGGGGTTGCCATAGCTCAGATTGAGCAGCGTGCTGCGCGCCCGCGCCCGCAGCGCGGTGCGCACCGCCCGATCGTGCAGCCACGCAGCCGGCAACCAGCCGCATCCGGCATCGACCCGAATGAGCCCAGGCTCCGTTTCATGGCGGCGTTCCCAGACCGAGTCAGCGCGAAACTCGGGCGGCTTGCGGCGCCCGCGTGGTGGCAAGGCCCCGGCCACATAGTGCCCGGCGCCGCGCCGCGCCTCGACCGCACCGGTTGCGACCAGCAGGTCGTAGACCGCGGCGGCCGTAAAGTTCGATACCCGGCGGGTGCGCGCCAGGTCGCGCACCGAGGGCAGGGGACTGCCCGGCAGCAAGCGCCGGTTGGCGATGTCCAGGTGCAGTTCGGCCGCCAGACGCTCGTGGACCGGGAGGCGCGGCGCTGGCCTTGCTGCAGCCTGTACAGATGTTTTCACCATTACAGTATAGCGCAACTTTGCCGCTGCCGTGACTGGTGCCCGACCGCTGGTGCGCGCAGGGTGGCAGGCTATGAAAACCGCAACGCTCCTGCACCCCGACGCCACCCCGCCCGAACTGCGCTCCTGGTGGATGCCCTTTACGCACAATCGCTATTTCAAGGAGCATCCACGCCTGATCACCGGCGCCAAGGGCTGCTATTACACGCTCGCCGATGGGCGGAAGCTCTTCGACTGCCTCTCGGGCCTGTGGTGCTCGCCGCTCGGTCATAGCCACCCGACGATCGTCGCTGCGGTCCAGCGCCAGGTCGAGACCCTCGATTTCAGCCCCAGTTTCCAGATGGGCCATCCGGCGGCCTTCTCGCTGGCCAGCCGCATCGCCACACTCGCCGGGCGCCCCCAGGATCGCGTGTTCTTCGTGAACTCGGGTTCGGAAGCGGTCGACACCGCGCTCAAGATAGCCGTCGCCTATCACCGGGTGCGCGGCGAGGCTTCACGCACGCGCATCATCGGCCGCGAACGCGCCTACCACGGCGTAGGCATGGGTGGCATTTCCGTGGGCGGCATCGCCGCTAATCGCAAGATGTTCGCACCGCTGATGATTCCGGGGGTTGACCATCTGCCGCACACCTACAACCCGGAACAGATGCGCTACAGCCGCGGGCAGCCTGCCTGGGGCGCGCATCTGGCCGAGGAACTGGAGCGCATCGTCACGCTGCACGATGCCTCGAACATCGCGGCGGTGATTGTTGAGCCCATGCAGGGCTCGACCGGCGTTATCGTGCCGCCGCGCGGTTACCTCGAGCGCTTGCGCGAGATCTGCACCAAGCACGGCATCCTGCTGATTTTTGATGAAGTCATTACCGGCTTCGGGCGCCTGGGCAAGCCCTTTGGCGCGGACTATTTTGG
>JBAVRE010000308.1:0-12409 GCA_049694695.1 Steroidobacteraceae bacterium
GCCGCACTGTAACAGTGCTGTAACACCAGCTGCGGCTACAATGAGCGGTCAATGAACGACGCCACGCAAGAGCCGCTGCCGCGCGCGCCGCAGAATTTCCTCAACCGTGAACTGGCGGCGCTGGAATTCAACTCGCGGGTCCTGGCGCAGGCCCGGGATGAGCGCGTGCCGCTGCTCGAACGGCTGCGCTTCCTGTGCATCTGCTCGGCCAACCTCGATGAGTTCTTTGAGATCCGGGTTTCCGGGCTCAAGCAATTGCTGGAGCTCGGCTCGGTACCGCTGGCGCCCGATCCGCTCAGCATCAGCGAGCAACTCAAGCTCATTCACGAACGCGCGATGCGGCTGATCCAGGACCAGTACGCCTGCCTCGATGACGAGCTGCTGCCCAGTCTGGCGGCCGCCGACATCGAGCTGCTCAGCGGGTCAGGCTGGGATGGCGAAACTCACGACTGGCTCGAGCAGCACTTCATCAGCGAGGTCGAGCCGGTGTTGAGTCCGCTGGGCCTCGACCCGGCGCGCCCGTTCCCGCGCATCCAGAACAAGAGCCTGAATTTCATCGTGCGGCTGGCGGGCAAGGACGCCTTCGGCCGTGACACGGACCTGGCGATCATCCAGGCGCCACGCTCGCTGCCGCGCATCGTGGCGTTGCCGGGCGCCAGCGGACGGCAGCGGCTGATTCCGCTGTCCACGATTATCGAAGGCTTCGTCGCGCGCCTGTTCACCGGCATGGAAGTGCTCGGCTGCCATCAGTTTCGCCTGACACGCAACAGCGATCTGTTTGTCGACGATGAAGAAGTGGATGACCTGCGGCGCGCACTGGAAGGCGAACTGGCGCAGCGCCGCTATGGCGCCGCGGTGCGCCTCGAAACCGGCGCCGATTGCCCGCAGGAGCTGATTGATTTCCTGCTGCGCCAGTTTGCGCTCGAACCCATTGACTGGTACTCGGTGCCGGGCCCGGTGAACCTGCATCGCTACTCAGCCATCTACGACCTGGTGCAGCGGCCAGAGCTCAAGTATCCGCCGTATACGCCCGGATTGCCGGAGGGGCTGGCGGCGAGCAGTGACCTGTTTGAGGCGATTCGCCAGCGCGACGTACTGCTGCACCATCCGTTTCACAGCTTTTCACCGGTGATGGATCTGTTGCGCCAGGCGGCCAGCGACCCGCAGGTGCTGGCGATCAAGCAGACCCTGTATCGCACTGGCGATCAGTCGCCGATTGTCGAGGCACTCCTGGCGGCCGCGCACGCGGGCAAGGACGTCACGGTGATCATCGAACTGCGTGCGCGCTTCGATGAAGAGGCCAACATCGAACTCTCGACGCGCCTGCAGGAAGCCGGCGTGCACGTCATGTATGGCGTGGTCGGCTACAAGACGCACGCCAAGCTGCTGCTGATCGTGCGGCGCGAGCCCGAGGGCCTGCGGCGTTACTGTCACCTGGGCACCGGCAACTATCATCCGCGCACCGCGCGCGCCTACACCGACTACGGCCTGTTTACCTGTGATGAGGCGATCAGCGCTGACGTGCACGAGATCTTCCTGCAGCTCACCAGCCTCACGCAGACACCCAAGCTACGCCGCCTGCTGCAGTCGCCGTTCCGTTTGCACGAGGCGCTGCAGGGCCTGATCGAGCGCGAAATCGCCCACGCACGCGCCGGCAAGAGCGCGCGCCTGATCATCAAGCTCAACGCCCTGGTCGACCCGCAGACCATCGATAACCTGTATCGCGCCTCCTGTGCCGGAGTGCGCATCGACCTGATCGTGCGCGGCGTGTGCGCCCTGCGCCCGGGCCTGGCAGGACTATCAGAGAACATCCGGGTGCGCTCGATTGTCGGCCGCTTTCTCGAGCACTCGCGCGTCTACTGGTTTGAAAACAGCGGCCGGCCGCAGCTGTACCTGTCGAGTGCCGACTGGATGGAGCGCAATTTCTTCCGGCGCGTTGAAGTGGCCTTTCCGGTGCAGCTGGCGCGACTGCGCACCCGCATCCGCGAAGACCTGGAACGCTATCTGAACGACACCAGCAACGCCTGGCTGATGCGCGGCGACGGCAGTTACCAGCGCGCCAGCGCCGAGCCGCCAGTCGACGCCCAGGCCGAACTGCTCGAGCGCTACGCGGCGACCGCCGCGCGATTGCCCGAATAGACCCGCAGCTTCACTCCGGAACTGCGCAGGAACTCGATTTCCTGGTGCAGGTCCTCCACCGAGAGCGGGTGATCCTTGAGCCAGCGCGGCGGAAAGCGCACTTCCAGCGTGCGGGCGCGCGCCGTCAGCTCGACCGGCGGCAGCGCTTTGCTGCTGCGACCACGGTGCAGCAGCACCGCCAGGCGCAGCAACACCATCAGCAGCAATGCCAGGCGATCCCAGGGCGGAATCAGATCTTCGAGGCCGGCGAGCGCCAGCTTGCGCCGGTGGGCGCCGACCAGGCGCGCCAGCAGCAGTTGTTCCTCGCGCCCGAAGCCAGGCAGGTCCGCGTTCTCGAGCAGATAGGCGCCGTGGCGGTGATAGCCGCTGTGCGCCACATCGAGCCCCATTTCGTGCAGGCGTGCCGCCCACTGCAGCATCAGCTCGGCCTGCGGATCGGTGAGCGCCCAGCTGCCGGCCACCTGCGACAGAAACTGCAGTGCCGTGGCCTCGACGCGCGCTGCCTGGGCCGCATCGACGTGATAACGGCGCATCATCGACGCAACGGTGCACTCACGCGGGTCTTCATCGGTGAGCCGACCCACCATGTCGTGCAACAGGCCATCGCGCAGCGCCCCCTCGGCCATGCGCAGCTGCTCGATACCCAGGGCATCGAAAATTTCCGCGAGTATAACCGCGCCTCCGGGAAACACCGGACGTCGCTCGTCGGTAAGCGCGGCGAGCCGCAATTCCCTGCAATGGCCGGCGGCGGTCATCTCAGCGAGCAGTTTTTCCAGACCCCGGGCGCTGATCTGCGTGGCCGTTGGATCACGCTCGCGCAGACACTCGCCAATGGCCCGCACCGTACCGGAGCTGCCGATCACGCTTTCCCAGCCACGCTGCAGAAACGCCGCCTGCATGGGCTCGATCTCCAGCCGCGCGGCCAGCCGCGCACGTGCCACGCGCTTGGCGGAAACTCTTTCGTCGCCAAAAAACCGCTCGCTCAGTGATACGCAACCGAGCTTCAGGCTTTCCAGCAGCTGCGACTCATAGCCTTCGCCGATGGCGAGTTCCGTGCTGCCACCACCAATATCGATCACCAGCCTGCGACCCGGTTCGGCCGGCAATGTATGCGCAACCCCTGAGTAGATCAGTCGCGCTTCTTCCATGCCGGAGATGATTTCGATGGGGTGACCGAGCGCTTCGCGGGCGCGCTCGAGAAAAGCCTGCTTGCGCCGGGCGATGCGCAGCGCGTTGGTGCCCACGACCCGCACACTGGCGGCATGCATGTCGCGCAGCCGCTGACCGAAGCGCTCCAGGCAACTGAGCGCGCGCGCCGCGACCTGCTTATCGAGCCGGCCATCGGCGCCGACGCCTGCGCCTAAGCGCACCATCTCGCGCATGCGATCGATGACGATAAGCTGGCCGTGAGAGTAGCGGGCGACGACCAGGTGAAAGCTGTTGGAACCCAGATCGACGGCCGCCAGCACGTCGGGCACGGTGCGGGCCGCCCGGCTCACGCGTGAATTCAGCTCGCCGTGAACGAGGAACCGCAACCGCAGGTGGTCACGGCATTGGGGTTGCGGATCACGAACTGCGCGCCTTCCAGGCCTTCGCGATAGTCGATTTCCGCGCCGCCCAGGTACTGATAGCTCATCGGGTCGACCAGCAGTTTGACGCCCTGATTCTCGACGCAGGTATCGCCATCCTGCAGCTGTTCGTCGAATTCGAAGCCATATTGCAGGCCCGAGCAGCCGCCACCCTGCACGAACACGCGCAGCATCAGCTTGGGATTGCCCTCACCGGTGATCAGCGCTCTCACCTTGTGCGCTGCGGCATCCGTGAACACCAGCACTGGATCGGCGGACGGGGTCGGGGTTGCTTGGGTATCCATGCAGGCAGTGTAGGCGCAGCGCCGGGATGCGTCAAAATGCCTGTGAAAAACTGTGCGTCAGGACTCGCCGGCCGCGGCGCTCTGGACACCGGCCGGCGCGCTGGTTGGTATCAGTTTGCCGCTGATTTCAGCGCCCATGGCCATCTCGATGGCGCCGTAGCTCACGTTACCGCGCACCCGCGCGCGCGCGCCCAGGGTCACCCGCTCGAGGGCAAGAATGTCACCATTGACCGTGCCATTGACCACCACCTGGGTGGCCTGCACCGAGCCTTCGATGAGACCCTGCTCGCTCACCGACAGTGAAGCCGTGGCGCCCTGCGCCATGAGCACATTGCCGGTGATACGCCCGTCGACGTGCAAGCCGCCGGCAAATTCGATATCGCCGAGCACACTGGCCGTGCGTCCGATCAGCGTATCGATGCGGGCGGCAGTTTTTTCGCGGCGGTTGAACATGGGATTGGACTCTAGCTCGCGTCCGGGTTCCAGACGAATATCTGCCGGTAGGGTGCCACGCCTTTGCGCGCAGGTCGAATTTCAATGCTGACGCGCTCGGGTTTGAAATCGGCAGGCAGGCTGATCGCCTGCTCGATATTGGCGTAATAACGAAAACTGTAGTCGAGCTGCCTGACCTTGCCGCCGGTGAGCGCGGCCAGATCCAGGCTGGCGGCCGCGCCGGCACGCTCGCCATCGACTGTCAGAACCAGCACGCCGGCGGTGGATTCTTCCGGGCGGATGGGTCGATTGAGTGCCAGGCGCAGGGTGTAGACACGCGTGGCGGCATCGGTCACCAGCACATGAAACTGCTGTACCCGCACCGGTACGCTCTTGGCGCCCGGCGCCTGCGGATTGGCGATCGCGCGGTAGAACTCGAGATCCTGCTGCGCGCGACCCAGCTCAGCCTGCAGTTCGCCAATATTGCGCGCCACCTCCGAGCGCTCGCGCACCTGCGCGACCTGCGCGGCGTCGGCGGCCGCCAGCTGGATTCGCGCCTCGCGCGCGCTGGCCTCGAGCTGGGCAATGTGATCATTGAGCACGATGCGCTCCTGCGCGGCCTGGATGCCGTCAAACCCGGCCTTCTTGCGGCCCGATTCGAAGGCCAGATAGAGCGCCAGTGCGACCAGCAGCACCAGCATCGTCAGCATGGTGAGGCGTCGCGCCGGTGCGTAGGTGCGCACCACCAGTTTGCCTGGAATATCCATGTCTTCGCAGGCTCTAGGCCGGCCCCGCAGCCTGCCCCGCGCTGGGCACAGGAGCGTCCGCTTCAGCATCAGCTGCAGCGCTGCCGCCCGGCGGATGCCACCAGGCCGGATAGGGCGGCAAGCCCTGTGGAAACGCTACCCTGCCCAATTCGTGTAATGCCTGGGTATACACTGTGCGCTTGAAATAGATCACTTCGCGAATCGGCTGCCAGTAATCGACCCAGCGCCAGCGGTCGAATTCCGGCGCAGCGGTCAGGTCAAAGCGAAACTGCGCGGCCGGACTCCGCAACCGCAACAGGAACCAGCGCTGCTTCTGTCCCACGCATCTGGGGGTGGTATCGCGCATGAAGCGCTGTGGCAGGCGATAGTGCAACCAGCGGCGGGTTTGACCGACAATCGCCACATCGTGCCTGCTCAAGCCAATTTCCTCACCAAGCTCGCGAAACAGGGCCTGTTCCGCGCTTTCGCCGTGGAGCACGCCCCCCTGCGGAAACTGCCAGCCCCGGCCGCCGAGACGGCGACCGACGAACACCCGCCCCTGCTCCTGCATCAGAACGATGCCGACGTTGGCCCGAAAACCGTCCTTGTCGATCACATCCGCCATAATTTTTCTGTTTTACCCCGGGGAGCCTTTGACTCTCAAGCCCAATGGCCTTGTTCTGAACCCAGTCGACTCTTTAGGCTGTGCTTATGACACGGACCACACAATATTGGATTTTGGCCGCCCTGGGCGTTCTGGCGCTGGCCAGCTTCGCCGCCTCGCTGCTTGTCGGCTCGGCGGATCTGCCCCTGGGGCGCGCGCTGGCGGCGCTGGCAGGCAGCGGCGACGAGTTGGCAAACACCATAGTGCGGACCATCCGGCTGCCGCGCAGCCTGTCGGCGTTCGCCGTAGGCAGCCTGCTGGCACTGGCCGGAGTGCTGCTGCAGGCCCTGTTTCGCAATCCCCTGGCCGACCCCTTTGTGCTGGGGGTATCGGGCGGGGCAGCGGTTGGCGCCCTGGGAGGCATGTTGATGGGCTTTGGACTCGCCGGCCTGCAATGGAGCGCGAGCGCCGGCGCCCTGCTGATCGGCGCGCTGGTCATGCTGCTCGGTCGCGGCGCCGAGTTGAGCCGCCTGCTGCTCTCCGGTGTGGTGCTGGCGAGTGCCTGCGGTGCGCTGACCACGGTGCTGCTGGCGATCGCGGACAACGGCCAGCTGCGCGGCATGGTGTTCTGGCTGGCGGGCGATCTGGGTTGGGCGCTGCACCCCGAAATCGATCTGGCCGCAGCGGCGCTGGCGCTGTGCGCGGCGCTGCTGTTTGCCCGGGCGCTCAATGTACTGAGCGCCGGCGAACTGCGCAGCGCAACGCTCGGCCTGGACGCGCGCGTGGTGCGCCCGACGGTGTTCGTGGTGGCGGCAGTGCTGACTTCGGTCGCGGTGCTGGCGGCAGGACCAGTGGGTTTCATCGGGCTGGTGGCGCCACACCTGGTGCGCCTGGGGCTGCGCAGCGCCGACCATCGCCTGGTGGCGCCCGGCGCTGCGCTGGTCGGTGGCGCCCTGCTGTGCCTGGCGGATATTGCCAGCCGCACCATCGCCGCGCCGCGCCAGTTGCCGGTGGGCGCGATCACGGCATTGATCGGCGCGCCGGTGTTCCTGCTGCTGTTGCGTCGTCGGCCGTTGCGCTGATCTCAGGCGCGGCGGGCGCGCAGTTCGCGCCGTCCCTGGGTGTATTCCAGTCCGCGGCGCATCAGTTCCGTAAAGCCAGCCTGATCGTTGTTCGCCACGGTCGCGCGCAGTTTGTCGAGCGCCTGGGCGAGTGCGGCGAGCGGCTGCGCGCCGTAGTCATTGAGCCGTTGAATTTCGAAATACAGCCCGGGACTTTCCTGGGCGACTTCGCTGGCGATGTCGAACTGCGCATCGAAGGTGGTGCTCGACATCTGCACCAGTCGCGGCGCGGCCTCGCCGCTCTGCGCCAGCGCCGTGAAGAAGGCGATATTGAGCGCATGTGACAGGCCCAGCACGTAGGCGATGAGCCGATCGTGATCTTCCAGCCCCATCACTACCTGTTCGACCATGGTGGGGGTGAACAGCGCGCGCACGCGCTCGAGCGCGTCACCGGCACCGAGATCGATGAAGATGACATGGCGACCGGAGAGCAGCTCGGTGCTGGGGCCGAACATCGGATGCACCGAGGTCACACGCACGCCCGCGTCACGCAGTGCGCCGAGCCCGGTGCGCAGCGGCGATTTCAGTGAACCCACATCGAACACCACGCCCGACGGGCGCCGCAGCGCCAGGTCCTGCAGGATCGAATTGGTCACCCCAAGCGGCGTGGCAACCACAATCAACTCATGATCGAGCGCGCTGCTGCGCCAGTCGCGCAGCGTGGCGCTGCCGGCAGCGCTGCCCGCGGGGTCGGCGATTTCGACCGCGTAACCCTGCGATGCCAGGAAGCTCACGAACCAGCCGCCGATCTTGCCCGCGCCACCGATCACCAGCGCACGCAGCCCGCTGCCCGCACCATGCGCGCTGACGCTGGCCTGCTCCTGGGTGGTCAGCGAAGAGCGTATCAACAGGCGCATCATCGATTCAGCCACGTCCGGCGAAATCCCGAGACCCGCCGCCCGGGCCCGCGCTCCGACGATGACCTCGCGCTCGCGGGCGTAGTCGCGGGTCTGATGACCCGTGGCGCGCTTGACGCGCGCCACTTCGCGGCTGGCATGCTGGCGCTCAGCGATGAGTTCCAGCAGGCGGCGGTCGAGGTCATTGAGCTGAGTACGCAATTCATCTAGCGTCATGGAGGGTCCAGGGGGCAGCGATTGACAGTCCGTTTTATAGGCTGCGGCCTGGGTTTGCAATCCTGGCCCGGCGACGCCGGCTCGCGGACCGGGTGCAATACCCGGTCCGCGTCGTCCAAATGCCCCTGCCGGATTGCCCGTTGTGCAGTGGCGGACGGTTCACTGGCCCGCGCGACGGCGATTCGTATGCCAGGCTCGCGAGCAGACTGCGCCAACGAGCGTGAATGCAACCTGAACCTCGCCAGCGCATCGCGTAACATTGGCGCCATGCCCTGGCATCGCGAACACCTGCCCGATCCGCTGCCCGCGGAACCCCTCGAGCTGGCCAGTACCTGGCTGGCAGAGGCGACGCGGCGCGCGCTGCAGCCCAACCCCAACGCCATGGTGCTCGCCACGGCCGACGCCGCCGGGCGGCCCTCGGCGCGTGTCGTGCTGTGCAAGCAGATCGTCGCGCAGCCCGGCTACCTGACCTTCTACACCAACTACAACTCGCACAAGGGGCGCGAGTTGCAGGCCAATCCGCGCGCCGCGCTGGTCATGCACTGGGACGCGTTGCACCGGCAGTTGCGCGTCGAGGGGCCGATCGTGAAGTGCAGCGCCGCCGACAGCGACGCCTATTTCGCGACCCGCAACTGGCAGAGCCGCCTGGGTGCCTGGGCGAGCCAGCAGAGCGAGCCGGTGGCCTCGCGTGGCGATCTCTACAAGGCCGTTGCCAGGACAGCGCTGCGACTGGCCCTGCCGGTGCCACCGCCCGACGAGCAGGCACCCGATCCGGGTCAGAGAATTGCGCGGCCGCCGCATTGGGGTGGCTACCAGCTGTGGGCGGAGGCCGTGGAATTGTGGGTAGAGGGCAGCGCACGCATTCATGACCGCGCGCGCTGGTCGCGTACCCTGACGCCGATTGCAGCGCCAGCCGACGCCGGCTTCGCGCCCGGCGCCTGGTCGGTGACCCGGCTGCAGCCTTGAGCTGAAGCGAGTGACTGCTGGTGATGTGGCGCACGATTCGCATTTCATTGTTGCTGCTGACCCTGCTCGCGGTCGCCTTCGGCGCCTGGTTCGACCAGCACCACACCACCCGCTGGGAGCACACCGTCTGGGTTGGCGTATTTCCGATAAATGCCGACGGCAGCCCGGCAGCGGCGCGCTACCTCGATGAGTTACGGGCCCAGGACTTCGCGCCGATCGGTGCCTTCATCGCGCGTGAAGCGCAGCGTTACGGCGTGAGTCTTGGCGAGCCGGTCAATGTGCGCCTCTATGCGCCACTGCGCACGGCGCCGCCGCTGCTGGATCCGCGCGCCGCAGCGCTGACACGCGTGTTCTGGAGTCTGCAACTGCGGCACTACCGCTGGCAGGCGCTGCGTGGCATCAGGCGCTCGCGCCCGCAGATTGCCCTGTTCGTGCTCTATCACGACCCGGCGCGCAGCGCAGTGCTGCCCCATTCACTTGGGCTGCAGCGCGGCCTCATGGGCGTGGTGCATGTGTTTGCCGCACGCTCGCAGGACGATCAGAATGCCGTGGTCATAGCCCATGAACTGCTGCACACTTTTGGCGCCACTGATAAATACTCTGCCGATGGCGATGCCCCGCTGTTTCCCGAAGGCTACGCTGAACCGGATCGGCAGCCGCGTTATCCGCAACGCTACGCGGAACTCATGGCCGGGCGCATTCCTATGAGCCCCACCACACAGCTGATGCCCGATGATCTCGGCCAGGTGCGGATTGGCCCGGCGAGCGCCCGCGAGATTGGCTGGAGCGCAAGATGAACGCTCGCCTGCCAGCCGCGGCTGCGGTAATGACGACGCACGCTCTGAGTGTGCGCGCCGGCGAACGCCTGCTGGTGGAACACCTCGGGCTGGCGGTCGCCGCCGGGGAGTTCATCGCCGTGCTCGGTCGCAATGGCAGTGGCAAGAGCCTGACCCTGCACACGCTGGCAGGTCTGCGCGCGCCGGCCGCTGGCCAGATCGAACTGGCTGGCACCAACCTCGCCAGGCACAGCCGCCGCGCCATCGCGCAGCGACTCGCCTTCCTGCCCCAGGATCGTGAAGACTCGCTGCCACTGAGTCCGCATGAAGCCGCGCTGCTGGCGCGCCATCCGCAGCTGGGCTGGTGGCAGCGCGAATCGGCCAGTGACCTGGGCGCGGTCAACGCCGCGTTGCAACGCTTCGGGCTGGCCGATTGTGCCCATCGTGCGCTGCTCACGCTCTCGGGTGGCGAACAGCGCCGCGCGGCCATGGCCGCCACGCTGGCGCAGGCACCGCAGATATTCCTGCTCGACGAACCGACCAATCACCTCGATCCGCATCATCAGGTGGATGTGTTGCTGGCGTTCCGCGAGCGCTGCGCGGGCGGTGCCGCGGTAGTCGCCACGCTCCATGATCCGGCGCTGGCCGAGCGCTGCGCCGACCGCGTGCTGCTGCTCTACGGCGATGGCCGCTGGCAGCTGGGCCGCACGGCCGAACTGCTCAACGCCGCGGAACTCTCTGAGCTTTACCAGACGCCGATGACCGAGCTGGCCGGTGGCGGCCGGCGCGCGTTCGTGCCGGCGTAGTTGCCCGCACCCGCCTCAGCCGCGCATCGCCGCCAGTACCGGCGCGTGCAGACTGGCATTGGCCGCCAGCACCGTGGTGGTCGCCAGATCGACGGGGCCGCCGTGCAGATCGGTAAACACGCCGCCCGCTTCGCGCACGATCACGCTGAGCGCCGCAATGTCGAGAATGTTCACGTCCGATTCCATCACCACCTCGAGCGCGCCGCGCGCCAGCAGATGGTAATGCAGGAAATCACCATAGCCGCGCAGCCGGTTCACCTGGCCGACGAGCCTGCCGTAGCGCGCCCAGCCGGCCGCAGAGGCCGCCAGCGTCTTGAGGTTGCCGGTGGAGAGTATGGCGCCGGCGAGTTCGTTCACCGCGCTGACGTGAATGGCCTGGCCGTTGAGAAAGGCGCCGCCGCCCTGCTCCGCCCAGGCCAGTTCCCCGTAGGCCGAGGCACTGGAGACGCCCAGCACCAGCCGCCCGCCCCGCAGCAGGGCAATCTGTGTGGAAAAGAACGGGCAATCGCGCACGAACGATTTGGTGCCGTCGATCGGATCGACCAGCCAGATGTTCTCCGCGTCCATCGCGTGCTGCCCGGTCTCCTCGCCGTAGAATCCGTAGCCCGGAAATTTCTCGCTCAACACCTCGCGGATCACGCGCTCGGCCTGCACATCGGCCTCGGTCACCGGGCTGCGATCAGCCTTGATCTGCACCGCGAGATTACTGCGATACAGGCGCTGAATCACTTCGCCAGCGGCGCGCGCTGCGTTAAGTGCCGCTTCGAGTTCGGGTGATGCCAAGGGTAGCCCTGCAATGTCAATAACGCGTGCCTCCGCTGAGCCGCTGGTCACAGTTCGGCCCGCAGCCCTGCCGCGAAGGTGCGCGGCGATGCTCCGTACCCTGCAACCGGCTGGTAACGCTTGTCCAGAACATTCTCAACTCGGGCATAGAATTGCAACTGACGACTGATTGCCAGGGCGGCGTGGCCATTGAGCAGCGCATAGCCCGGCAGCGGCATGCTCTCGTACCCGTCATCAAAACGCGCACCGGTGTAGCCGAGCTCAGCACCCAGCGAGCACTTGCTGCTGGCCTGCCAGCTGATGCGCAGATTTGCCATCCGGCGCGGGCGCCGGGCCAGATCGTTCTGGCTCGCCAGATCAATGGCTTCGAGGTAGGTGATGTTGCCAGCCAACAGTACGGTAGCCGACAGTTGCGCTGTGGCTTCAAGCTCGACGCCGCGCGCGCGCGAACGGTTGATATTGTCATAGTAGCCATAGGGCCGCACTGCGCAGGCCGGCGAGACCACGCCATAGCAGCTGTAGAAGTCGATCTGATCTTTGGTGCGGCGCTCGAACAGGGTCAGCGACGCGCTCGCCCGACCGTCATGGAAGCGCTGATCCAGCCCGGCTTCCCAGCCGCGTGCCGATTCCGGCGCCAGCCTGGCAACCGGATTTGAATACTCGGAAAACAGCTGATAGAGGCTCGGAGCCTTGAAGCCATCGCCGTAGTTTGCACGCAGCAGCGTAGCGCCGTCCCGCAACTTCCAGGCGGCCGCAAACTTGAGCGAGGTGTGAGCGCCAAAGTCGCTGTCGGTATCGTGTCGCAGACCTCCGGTCAGGGTCAATTGTGGAACTATCGTGGTCTGGTACTGCAGGTAATAGCCGTTGACGCGCGTATCGCCACGCGTCGGCAGCGGATTCGGATCGAAACTGCTGGGCGCGCCGGTCTTCAGTTTCGTGCGCTGGGTTTCGGCACCAAAGGTAAGCTGATCTGAGTTCGTAGTATCGACAATACCCTGGTACTCAAAGCGCTGCGCCTCACCGGTGGCGAAGAATTCCTCTGCGAGCGTGAGTGTCGGACCAAAATTTTTGCGCTCGCTGGAAGTGCCCG
>JBAVRE010000309.1:0-11081 GCA_049694695.1 Steroidobacteraceae bacterium
GTACTGATTGTGCCCGGAGCCGCGCGCGAAATACGCGCCCTTGGCGCTCACCCCGGGCAGCGTGCGCTGCGGTATGCCGTCATCATCGTGATCGTAATAGCGCCAGAATTTGTCGATCTTGGACAGCTGCTCGGCGTCGAGCAGCTTGCCGCGATCGGGTTGGTAGTTGGCATCCCATTTCAGATCCGGGCACATCCAGTCGTTCATGCCGATGTCCAGATCCGACAGCACCAGCACCGGGGTCTGCAGCCGGTCGGCGAGATCAAAAGCGGTGGCGGCAAACTGGAAACACTCTTCGGGATTGGCCGGGTACAGGCACACCTGCCGGGTATCGCCGTGCGAGGCGTAGGCTGCCAGGCGGATATCACTTTGCTGGGTGCGCGTGGGCATGCCGGTCGATGGGCCAACGCGCTGCACGTCGAATACCACCGCTGGCGTTTCGGTGTAGTAAGCGAGGCCCAGGAATTCCTGCATCAGCGAAATGCCAGGGCCGGAAGTGGCGGTGAAGGCACGCGCGCCATTCCAGTTGGCGCCGATCACCATGCCGATCGAGGCGAGCTCGTCCTCGGCCTGGATCATGATGTAGTTCTTGCGTCCGGTCCCGGCGTCGAGTCGCAGCTTGTCGGCGAAGCTCTTGAAGGCATCCATCAGCGAAGTCGAGGGCGTGATCGGGTACCAGGCACCGACCGTGGCGCCGGCGTATACGCAGCCCAGGCCCGCGGCCGTGTTGCCATCGATGATGATATGGCCCCTGGTGGCGTCGAGCTTGGCTACCCGCAATGGCAATGGGCACTCAAACTGCTGCTTGGTATAGTCGTAGCCAAGCTGGATCGCCTTCATGTTGCTCTCGACCAGCGCCGGCTTCTTGGCATAGGTTTCCGCGAGCAGGCCGCGGATCACATCGAGATCGAGATCGCACAGCGCGGCGAGCGCGCCGGCGTAGCAGATGTTCTTCATCAGAATGCGGGTGCGCACACCCTGGAAGTTCTCATTGCAGAGGCGCGCCAGCGGCACGCCGAGCACCGTGATGTCATCGCGCATCAGCAGCGCGGAGCGCGGCCAGGTGGAGTCGTAGATGAAGTAGCCACCCGAGACCACTTCCTGCAGATCGCGCGCGTAGGTTTCGGAGTTGAGCGCCACCATGATATCGACCTGCCCGGAGCGGGCCCGGTAGCCAGCACGGGTCACGCGGATTTCGTACCAGGTGGGCGCGCCCTGGATGTTCGATGGAAAGTAGTTCTTGCCGACCACCGGTACGCCACTGCGAAACACGGCTTTCATCAGCAGACCGTTGGCACTGGCCGAACCGGTGCCATTGACGGTAGCGATCTTGATGACGAAATTGTTTACGCGCTCTGGCGCTGCTTTGATCGGCATGCGGTTTCACCGTCTCCGGCGTGTGGCCAATGAATCGTGGACTTTTGCATATCCCAGGCTGCCGTCGGGCAGCGCTCCGCGCACAATCCACAGTGCACGCAGAGATTCTCGTCCTTGACCATGACACGCCCGGTCTGCGGCAGCGCACCTGAGACCACCAGCGGCTGCGCGGTGACGCGTGCCGGTGCGCGCAGACGGGTGCGCAGCTCGGCTTCTTCGCCCACGTGCGTGATCGTCAGGCAATCAGTCGGGCAGACGTCGATGCAGGCATCGCACTCGATGCACAGCTTGGCTTCGAACACCGTCTGCACATCGCAATTGAGGCAACGCTGCACCTCGGCGGCCGCCTGCCCGGCATCGAACCCCAGCTCGACTTCGATATTCAGCTTCTTGAAACGCTCCTTGAGCGAGACATGCGGCACCAGCCGGCGCTCGAGCGGTGCGTAGTCATTGGAATAGGCCCACTCGTGCACGCCCATCTTCACGCTCATGAGCTTGACGCCAGGCTTGGGCCGCTCGGCGACCGGCTGGCCCTGCAGGAACTTGTGCAGCGAAATGGCGGCCTGGTGACCGTGCTCAACCGCCCAGATGATGTTCTTGGGGCCGAAGGCCGCGTCGCCGCCGAAGAACACCTGCGGATGCGTCGATTGAAAAGTCGTGGGCTCGACCGTCGGCACGCTCCACTTGTCGAAAGCGATACCCAGATCGCGTTCGATCCATGGAAAGGCGTTTTCCTGGCCAATCGCCAGGATGACATCGTCGCAGGGAATGAGTTCTTCGCCGACCACGCGCTCGGCGGTGATTCTGCCGTCCTTGAGCTCGTATTCCATCTTCTCGAACAGCATGCCGGTGAGCCGGCCCTGTTCGATCACGAAGCGCTTGGGCGCACGATTGACGATGATCTCGACCTGTTCGGCCTCGGCGTCTTCCAGCTCCCACTCGGAAGCCTTGAAGAACCCGCGCGGCTTGCGCGCCATCACCTTGACGCTCTTCGCGCCCATGCGCAGCGAGCTGCGGCAGCAATCCATCGCGGTATTGCCGACGCCGATGATCAGCACGCGCTCGCCAATCTTCTCGATGTGCTCGAAGGCCACTGATTCGAGCCAGTCGATGCCGATGTGAATGCGGTCGGTGTCGTGGCGACCCGGCAGCTCGAGTTCCTTGCCCTTGGGCGCACCGGAGCCGACGAACACGGCATCGAACACCGCGCCATTTCCCTGCGGCTCCAACAGCTCGCGCATGCTGGCGATGGGTGCGCCGAGCTTCAGCTCGACGCCCATGTCCAGGATCAACCCGATCTCTTCATCCAGCACCTTCTGCGGCAGGCGAAAGGAGGGAATATTGCTGCGCATCAGGCCGCCAGGGGTCTGCTGGCGCTCGAAGATCACGACTTCATAGCCGAGCGGCGCCAGATCGTTGGCGACGGTGAGCGAGGCTGGGCCAGCGCCCACGCAGGCGATGCGCTTGCCATTGCGCTCGAACGGGCCGCGCGGCACGCGCCCGGTGAGCTCGCCCTTGAGATCCGCGGCGACGCGCTTTAGGCGGCAAATGGCGACCGGCTTCTCCTCGACGCGCCCGCGCCGGCAGGCCGGCTCACAGGGCCGGTCGCAGACCCGGCCCAGGATGCCCGGGAACACGTTGGATTCGCGATTGAGCAGATAGGCGTCAGTAAAACGCCCCTGTGCGATCATCCGGATGTACTCTGGCACGTCGGTATGCGCCGGACAGGCCCACTGGCAGTCGACGACCCGGTGGTAATGATCGGGGTTTGCGGTATCGGTAGGATTCATGGTGACCGCTCTGTATAGCAAAACGGCCCAGTTGTAGCGAGTGTTAGCACTTTGACGACAAGTGTACCTGCCCTGCTCGAGATCCGTCTGCGTACCCGCTCGCGGCTGCTCGAAGTGGCCTTTGACGGCGGCGAACGCTTTGAGCTGCCGGCCGAATACCTGCGCGTGCACTCCCCGTCGGCCGAAGTGCAGGGCCACGGCATTGAGACCGGCGTACTGGTGACGGGCAAGGAAAATGTAGGCATAAGTGCGGTGGAGCCCGTCGGCCACTATGCCGTACGTTTACAGTTCGATGACGGACACAACACCGGTCTGTACACCTGGAAATACCTGTACGAATTGGGGCGCGAGCAACAACCGCGCTGGGCGGAATATCAGCGCCGGCTGGAAAAAGAAAGGCCGGGCAAAAGCCCGGCCAAATCTTAACAAGACCCCACTAGCCAGCGCCATAGAGGCTGCCGGCCGGGGCGCGATTTTAAACAACTGGCGTAAAATAGCTACACTTTGCACTGAAAAGATTTTCCCTTGCTGCGGCGCATACAAAATAACCCTGATAGCGCCGGCTGCGTTCACCGCGCAGGCTCCGAATTACATAGAATCTGCCGCCCCACTGGAGTTCAACGCTTGACGCCTGGCAAACAAGACACCGTCGATTTCGGATACCAGCAGGTGCCGCGCGCCGACAAGGCGCAGCGCGTGCGCGCGGTGTTCGACTCGGTCGCCAGTCGCTACGATCTCATGAACGATCTGATGTCCGGCGGCGCACACCGGTTGTGGAAAAAATTCGCGCTCTCGCTCACCGGCCTGAAGGTGGGCGATCGCGTGCTCGACGTCGCCGGCGGCACGGGTGACCTGGCGGTGGGATTGGCGCAGCAGGTCGGCAGATCGGGCCTGGTCGTGCTCACCGACATCAACGCCGCCATGCTCAATGCCGGGCGCGATCGACTCATCGACGCCGGTCTGGTCGGCAACGTGCTCTACGCGCAGGCCGACGCCGAGCGCCTGCCCTTCCCCGACGAAAGCTTTGACTGCGTGACGATCGGCTTTGGCCTGCGCAACGTCACCGACAAGGCACGCGCGCTGGCAGCGATGCGCCGCGTGCTGAAAGTGGGCGGCCAGCTGCTGGTGCTGGAATTCTCCAAGCCGGTGAACCCGACGCTGGCCTCGCTCTATGACGGCTATTCATTCAGGCTGCTGCCGCTGCTGGGCCGCGCGGTAGCCGGTGATGCCGACAGTTATCGCTATCTGGCCGAATCGATCCGTCGCCATCCCGATCAGGAAGCGCTGCTGGCCATGCTGCGCGCCGCCGGCCTGGAACAGTGCCGCTATCACAATCTGCTTGGCGGCATCGTCGCCGTGCACCGGGGCTACCGTTGTTGAACGCCGGCGCCGTCAGCGTTTGGTTTGAGCGCACGCTGGCGGGTTATATCGAGCGCGCGCTGGCCGATTCACCGCGGGCGCGCGAACTGTGCAGCGCGCTGGCGGGCCGCAGCCTGCAGATTGAAGTCACCGGCACGGGCATCAGCGCATTGCTGAGCGCCACCGACAACGGCCTGCAGCTGAGCCGCGCCGGCGCTGCCGCCGACGCGACCATCAGCGGCGCGCCGCTCGCCCTGCTGGCTGCGGCGGCAGGCGATCCGCAGCAGCTGATCGCCGATGGCCGCCTGCAGCTGGGCGGCGATGAACGGGTCGCGCAGCAATTTCAGGCGCTGGCGCAACTGCTCAATCCCGGGCTGGAAGCCGGTCTGGCAGGATTCCTGGGGCCGATTCCCGCGCACCTGGGCGCGCGCGGACTGCGCTCGATCCGTCGATGGAGCCGTGCGGCAGGCCGCTCGTTGCTGGATAACAGTGCCGACTATCTCGCGCACGAAAGCCGCGACCTGGTGCCACGCGCCGAAGCGGAAAGCTTCCTGGGCGGCGTGGCGGCGTTGCGGGTCAGCGTGAACCAGGCTGAGGCGCGAGTGGCGCAGCTCGACGCGCGGCTGGCACAGCTGCGCAATGGCAGCGCATGAAGCTGCGCGTCATGGCTCGACTGCTGGAGATTCAGCGGGTACTGGTGCGTCACGGCCTGGATGATTTCGTGCGGGCCACGCATCTGTATCGCCCGCTGCGCTTTCTTTTCTATCTCTCACCCTGGACCTGGTTCCAGCGCCGCCGCGGTGCGACGCGCGCCGAGCGCTTGCGGCTGGCTCTCGAGGAACTCGGGCCGATTTTCGTGAAATTTGGCCAGGCGCTTTCCACGCGCCGCGATCTGCTGCCGGCGGATATCGCCGCTGAGCTGGCCAGGTTGCAGGATCAGGTGCCGCCGTTTCCGGGCAGCGAAGCGCGCGCCAGCCTGGAGCGCAGCTACGCCCAGCCATTGAGCGCCCTGTTCACGGCTTTCGATGAAGACCCGCTGGCGGCCGCATCGATTGCCCAGGTCCATGTGGCCACCCGCCTCGATGGCCGCGAGGTGGTGGTCAAGGTGCTGCGTCCCGGCATGCGTGAGCAGATCGGCCGCGACCTGGCAGTGATGCGGTCCCTGGCCGAGCTCGCCGAGCGCTGGTGGCCCGAAGCGCGGCGACTCAAGCCCATTGCCGTGGTGCGCGAATATCGCCAGACCATACTCGATGAACTCGATCTGATGCGCGAAGCCGCCAACGCCTCGCAACTCAAGCGCAACTTTGCCGGCACGACCCTGCTCTATGTGCCCGAGGTGCACTGGGACCTGTGCCGCAGCGACGTCATGGTGATGGAACGTATTCGTGGCGTGCCGATCGGCGATCTGGCCACGCTGCGTGCGCGCGGCACCGATTTCAGACGGCTGGCCGAGAATGGCGTCGAGATATTCTTCACCCAGGTGTTTCGTCACAACTTCTTTCATGCCGACATGCACCCGGGCAACATCTTCGTGCTGCTCGATGACCCGCTTCAGCCGCGCTATGCGGCCGTGGATTTCGGCATCGTCGGCACACTCGATCTGCGCGACCAGCGCTACCTGGCGGAAAATTTCCTGGCAGTCTTCAATCGCGACTACCGGCGGGTCGCCGAACTGCACATTGAATCGGGCTGGGTGCCGGCGAGCACGCGGGTCGATGAAATGGAATCGGCGGTGCGCACGATCTGCGAACCGATCTTCGATCGGCCGCTGAGCGAGATTTCCTTTGGTACCGTGCTGCTGCGCCTGTTCTCGGCGCTGCAGCGATTCGACGGCCAGATACAGCCGCAACTCATCCTGTTGCAGAAGACCCTGCTGAACGTCGAGGGCCTGGGCCGTCAGCTCTATCCGCAACTCGACATCTGGAAGACTGGCGCGCCGGTGCTGCGCGCGTGGATGCGCGAGCGCCTGCGCCCACGCACGCTGCTGCGCGAACTGCGGCGCGGCCTGCCCGACATGCTCGAGGTCATGAAAGCCGTGCCCGCGCTCGCCAAGAAG
The DNA here is from genome assembly GCA_049694695.1 of Steroidobacteraceae bacterium. Lineage (GTDB taxonomy): Bacteria > Pseudomonadota > Gammaproteobacteria > Steroidobacterales > Steroidobacteraceae > FEN-1191. Next base: position 6,583 of record JBAVRE010000309.1, read on the forward strand.
TTTTCCGAGCAGGCGCAGGATGGCACGCTGCAGCTGCCGGTTGATCAGACTGAGCTGATCGCCCTGCGCCGGCAAATCGAGACTGGCAATCGTCGGCGTGATTGGCTGCTGCTGGGCAGCGTGCTGCTGCTGGGCGCGGTCATGTGGCAGGGGCTGCTGGCGATTCCGGCATGGCCTGCCTACCTGCTGGGTGCGGCGGCTGTGGCCGCGCTGGCCGCGTCCTGGTGGGTTGGTTAGCCGCGCGCTGGCGCGCCGGCCGGGGCACTGTAACGTATCGGCGACAGGTGGCGAGGCGAACGGCTGCTTGCGTTAATTGCTCCCCAATCCAGGAGAGCAATGATGGAAACCAAAGATCGATTCCTGCGTTTCGTCGTCATCGCGGCCCTGGTGCTGGTGGCCGGCTTCGGGCTGGCAATTCATCTATACGCCTGAGCGCCGACGCTGGCGCAACGCCGAGCGCCATACCAGGTAGCCGGCGAAATTGACCAGCAGGGCGCTGACCGCCAGGCGCGCCATCGAAGCCGACAGCCATGGCGCCAGGCCGCCCATCATGATGGCGCCGAGCAGCAGACTGAAGAAAGCGTGCACGGAAGCGGCCGTGCCACGCGTTGCGCTGAAAATATCCAGGATGCGCAAGCTGATGATCGGGAACATCAACTGCAGGCCCACCGCGGTGCTGGCCAGCAGCAGCTGCTGCGCGAGTATCGGCGGCTTGCTGACCAGCAGCTGCAAGGCCAGCATGGCGGTGGTCGTGAACAGCAGCAGGCTGTAACCCATCCCAGCCTGCCGTTCCGGCAGCAGCCGCCCAGCCAGGCGGCCCGAAATAAATGCGCCCATCGCATAGCCGCCAATGATCGGCAACGTGAGCGCCGCGAACCCGGTCTCAGTCAGGTGCCAGTGATCCAGAATAATGGCCGGCGCCGCGCCGATGTAGGTGTGCAGGGCGATGAAGCACAGGCCGCTGGCAGTGGTCAGCCGCAGAAATTCCGGATGACGCGCGATGGCCAGGGTGTTGCCGACGCTGACACCCAGGTGCAGCGGCATGCGCTGCGCCACCGGCAGGGTTTCCGGTAGTTTGCGAATCACCAGCAGGCTGAGCAGCAGGCCATAGATCGCCATGACCGCAAACACCGCGCGCCAGCCAAACCACACATGCACCCAGCCGCCGATGACAGGCGCGAGCGCCGGGCCGAGGCTGAACATCATGGTGATTGCGCTCATCACGCGCTGCGCCTGTGCGCCGCTGTAGCAGTCGCGCACCACTGCGCGGCTGACGATGAACCCGACACCACCCACCACGCCCTGCAGGCCACGGAACACGAGCAACGCAGCAAAGCCCGGCGCCAGCGCGCAGCCGACCGAGGCCACGACATAGAGCAGCAGGCCTGCGATCACCACGCGCCGGCGTCCGAGCGCGTCGGCGAGCGAACCATGCACCAGCGACATGAAGGCATACGGCACGAGGTACGCCGTCAGGGTCTGCTGCACCTGCCAGTAGCTGATGCCAAACTCGGCCGCCATGGCACGCATCGACGGGAAAAATGTGTCTATCGTGAACGGGCCCAGCGTCGAGAGCAGGGCCAGCACTATGGCCAGTCGCGGCGTCGCAGCGGCACTAGCCGACCTTAGGCTCACCCAGCGTCATGCCGCAGTGTCGCCAGCCAATCCTGCGGCAATTCGCCGCGCTCCAGCACTTCGACCAGCGCCGAACCGATCACCACGCCATCGACATGCCCGCGCAGGCGCACGACCTGCTCACGAGTGCGAATGCCGAAGCCGGCGCACACCGGCACTTGTGAGGCTGCGCGCACCTGCTCGAGATAGTCGATGACCCCGGCGGGCACGGCGACGCTCTTGCCAGTCGTGCCAGTCATGGTGACCGCATAAACGAAACCCTGGCTGGCAGCGCACAGGCGCGCCAGTCGCTCCGGTGGCGTCACCGGTGTCACCATCTGCACCAGCGCCAGGCCGTGAATATCGAGCGCGGCGCGCAGGGCCGCGCTTTCATCGAGTGGCAGATCCGGAACAATGAAACCACAGACTCCGGCAGCAACGGCCGCCGCGGCCAGGCGTTCATAACCATAGTTCAGCAGCGGATTGAGATAGCTCATCAGCAGCAGCGGCTTGTTCACCCGGGTCATGGCTGTGAGTTCATCCAGTATCCACTGCAGCGTCACGCCCTGGCTCAGGGCCTCGCGGCTCGAGCGCTGGATGGTCATGCCATCGGCCATGGGGTCGGAAAAAGGCACACCGATCTCGACCACGTCGGCACCCGCCGCCACCGCCGCCAGTTGTTGACGAAACTGCTCGCGCCGGGGGAAACCCGCGGTCAGAAACGCCACCAGCGCCGGCTCGCCCGCGTTGCCGACGCTGCCAGCCCCGGTACGCAGGGCAGCGGAGATTCGCTCGCGCGGCAACATCAGCCACTCTCCTTTTCCAGCTGCGCAATCAGCGTCCTCGACAGCGTCGGCATGTCCTTGTCGCCGCGCCCTGAAAGTCCGATCAGGATGCGCTTGCCCGGATGGGCCTGGGCCCAACGCCGCGCGCCCGCCAGTGCATGTGCGCTTTCGAGCGCCGGCAGTATGCCCTCGTAAGCGCAGCACTCGCTTACCGCATCGAGCGCCTCGGTATCGTTTGCGGACTCGTACCGCACCCGCCCGATCGCCAGCAGCAAAGCATGCTCGGGCCCGACACCGGGATAGTCGAGGCCGGCGGAGATCGATTGCGTTTCCTGAATCTGGCCATCGCTGTCCTGCAGCAGCATGGAGTAACTGCCGTGCAGCACGCCGGGCCGGCCGCGGCTCAGGCTGGCCGCATTCTCGCCCAGCCCCGCGCCGCAACCCCCGGCTTCGATGCCGATGATGCTGACGCTGGCATCACCGATAAAGGGATGAAACAGACCGATGGCATTCGAACCGCCACCCACGCAGGCCATGACCGCATCGGGCAGTCCACCGGCCTGCTCCTGCAGTTGCGTGCGCGCCTCGCGGCCGATGACGGTCTGCAGTTCGCGCACCAGATACGGGTAGGGATGCGCGCCGACTGCGGAGCCCAACAGGTAATAGGTGTTATCGGGATCGGTCACCCAGTCACGCATGGCCTCATCGATTGCGGCGCGCAGCGTGCGATCGCCAGTGGTGACGCCCACGACCTTTGCGCCGAGCAGACGCATGCGCCCGACGTTGGGCGCCTGCCGCTCCATATCGACGGCGCCCATATAGACTGTGCAGGGCAGACCCACGCGCGCACAGGCCGCGGCACTGGCGACGCCGTGCTGGCCGGCGCCGGTTTCCGCGACGATGCGCTGGGCGCCGAGGCGCCGGGCCAACAGCGCCTGGCCAATCGCATTGTTGATCTTGTGCGCGCCGGTGTGCGCGAGATCCTCACGCTTGAGCCAGACCTCTGCACCCCAACGCCGTGACAACTGCGGCGCGAAGCTCAAGGCGGTCGGCCGCCCGACCCAGGTGCGCAGTTCACGCTGCAGGTCAGCCTGATATTCCGGATCACGCAGCCAGCGCTTGACGCCCGCCGCCAATCGCTCATGCGCGGGTATCAGTGTCTCGGGTACATAGCGGCCACCGAAGGGACCATAACGGCCCAGCTCATCAGGGAAACCCCCGGCCAGCAGCGTGGCGAGCAGCGCCGCGTGTTCCTTGCCATCGATCAATGTATTCATGCTGAGATCTCGTTAAACGCTGCCCGGGCAGCTTTGACAAATTCGATGATGCGCGCCGCGCTCTTCACACCGGGCCGCGATTCGACGCCGCTGGAAACATCCACGCCATAGGGGCGCACGGCCAGAATTGCCGCGGCCACGTTGCCGGCGTTCAGGCCTCCGGCGAGTACCAGCTTGGTACGGCGCGCGATCAGCGCCGCCGGCTGCCAGTCAGTGGGGGCGCCAGTGCCGCTATGCGGCCCTTCGTACAGCAGGCGTGGCGGGAATTCCCGCAGCGGTGCGTGTGTGGAGCGCAGCACCGGCAGGCGCATCAGCCGCCGCGGCATCTTCAGCCCGGCATAGTCTTCGATGTCGCTCTGCAGGAGGTCCGGATGAAAACCCCGTTCGATCTCATCAACGCTCGCCTGGCTCGGGTGCTGGGTGACCGCGATGCAGGTCACGCGCTGGCGCGTGCCACGTGCCAGCTCAGCGGCGCGCTCCGGCGTCACCTGCCGCACCGAGGGCGCGAACACGAAGCCGATCGCGTCGACACCGGCATCGAGGGCGGCGGTGACCGCTTCGCTGGAGGTCATGCCGCAAATCTTGATCCAGCCGCTCATGCGCGAAACTCGCACGCACCAAGACGATTAGGTGCGTCAGCGGGCGTCGCAGGGTTTGCTGCTCCCGGGGACGCCGTGAATCCGTCCATGGAGGCTCCGGGCGCGACATCCTGTCGCGCACGGTCCCGACAGAGGACCCTGATGCGCGACACCACGCTACCTCGCTGCGGTCAACTCCGTTCGTCGCGCGCCGACGCGTTGCGGCGTGCGCTGCTGGCGCGCCG
>JBAVRE010000310.1:0-7848 GCA_049694695.1 Steroidobacteraceae bacterium
GCGCCGCGGCACCCGGCAGCGCGCGCTCGAGGAACGAGGGCACAAAGGCGGCCCGCCGCGGCGAGGAGCTGCCAATGCGCAGCGTGCCGCCGCGCGCGAGCACTGCGACTACATCGGGTGCGAAATAGACGATATCGCGCGGGTTCTGCCGCGCTGGCACGGCGCCGAGGTGCAGGCGCGCCGGGCGCTCCAGGCTCAGGTCCTTGAAGGAATGCACGGTCATGTCGACACTGCCATCGAGCAGCGCCGCATCGATCTCGGCGGTGAAGAATTCCTTGCCGTCGACCTGCGAGAGCGGGATATCCAGGATGCGATCGCCGCGCGTCTCGATGCCGACCAGCTCGACCTTGAGTCCGGGGTGGGCGCGCTCGAGCTGCAGCGCGACGGCGCTGCTCTGCGCGCGCGCCAGCAATGAACGGCGTGTGCCCAGCCTTAGTGGCCGATTGATCATCCAGGGTTTGCCCCGCCTTGAATCAGGGGCTGATAGTGGCAAAAGCGGCGAGATCTTCCCAGCCGTGAGGCTGCGTAGCGTTGCTGCCAAGCGAGCGCAGCACCGCCTTCTCGGCGCAGGCGCGGCGTGCACGAACCACCTGGACACGCCGCAGATCGGATTGCGCACGCAGCATGTCGAACAACGCCGTCAGGCTGGTGAGCCCCGGTACGCCCGCCCACACCGCCTCGCCGGAATCCACCTGGTCGGTTCCGGAAGTGCCCAGCCCCAGATGCACGATGCGCCCGCTGTGCCCGCTGCGCGCCCGCCATGCGGCAATGCGCTCTGCATCGCGTGCCGCGTCGGCCGGAACGCAGATCACCACGTCGCCGGCCTGTGACCAGGCGGCGAGCTCGGCTTCGAGCGTGTCATCGAGTACGCGGCACACGCGCTGCGCGTGACGTTCCTGCACCAGTGCCGCCAGTTCATGCGCGCGGTCCGTGGTGCGATTCCAGAGCAGTAATTCGTTGGTTTCGATCCAGGGCGCGACCGACTGCGCGAGCTGGCCGGCGCCAATGAGGAGTGTGGGGCCGGCACTGACGGTGCCAAGCAGGCGGCGCACCTGCGAACCATAGGAGGCGCTGCCGAGCGCCGCGAGCTGGTTGGCGCGCACTTCCTTGGTATCCTGAAACAGCGACTGCACGGTGCCTGCGAGGTGGCGCGACTGCAGGCTCGGCGCGGCCGAAAAGGCCCGCCAGGACTCCTTGATCTGACCGAAGATTTCGGTTTCGCCCAGCAGCTTGCTTTCCAGCCCGCAGGCGAAGCGCAGCAGGAAGGCATAGGCCTCGGCTCCTTCATAGCTGCGCGCGGCGGCCACTGCCGGCAGGCGCTGCGCCACCGCGTCGCGCGCCGCGCGCCCCGCGGCCACCACGACACTGCGCTGGCAGGTCGCGAGCACCCAGGCCTGCGACTGCGAGCCGGCAGCCGCGAGTTCCTGCGCGGAAGGCATGGCGCCCGTGGCGTCGAAGTGGAATACGTGCAGCTCGGCTAATTTCATGGTGTCGAGGCTAGCGGCCGGCCCCGGCCCCTGTGTCACGGGGTTGTCACGCCTGGGGGTGCACAGCCCTCAAATAGGTAGAAACCCTCATTTTCGCCTTACATTTCAATGCGTCACCACAACTGGGGTGGGGCCGGCCGCGCCCAAAGGAAGCGCACTCAATAGCTCCGCGGCCCCATTCCAGAAGATCTGGATGCCAATGCAGAACAGCAGGAAAGCCGAGAGCCGCACCACGATGCTGGTGCCGGTGGCGCCCATCAGCCGCGCGAGCCGCTCCGAGTGGCGATAGAGCACGAAGATCAGCAGCGCGAGTGCGGCCACGGCGAACACCGTCTCGAACAGAAAGGCGAGCGTAGCCTTGTGAAACCCGGTCGGGCGACCGGTGCCGAGCGAAATGGCCACCGCGATGGTGCCGGGGCCGGTCGTCAACGGCATGGTCAACGGATAGAAAGCCAGCCGGCTCGGCGCCACGTCGATGGAAGCGGGGCTCGGCGTTTCGCTGCGACGCTGCTCGGTCGCATCCGGTTGCGAGAGCATGCGCCACGCCGACAGCGAGATGATGATGCCGCCGGCAACGCGCAGCACGGGGATCGAGATGCCGAAGAACTCGAGCACGTAGGCGCCGATATAAAGCGATGCGGCGACGATGCAGAAGGCGTATATGCCTACCCAGCGCGACACCAGGATGCGCATGCGCGGCGCAAGTTCACGCGTGGCGCCGAAGAAGATGAACGCGCTCGAGAAAGGATTGACGATCGAGAACAGTGCCCCGAAGGTCAGCAGGAAAACACTCAAGTCAGCTCCTTTTAGTTGCGGGGGTCCCGCGGCCCAGGCAGCCGCAGCTCTGAACAGCGCATTGTAGCTCGTCAGTTGCCTGTGAGCCCCGGCAAACCTGAGGTGCATCTGCCGCATGGCTCTGGTTACTATAGGATTACCTGCCATGACATCAGCGACGAATCTTCGCGGCCTCCGGTCGGCCTACGCCAGCGCCGCGCTGTGGCTGCTGGCAGCGGCGCTGGCGCCGGCGATTTCCCTGGCACAGCCCGCAGCCGCAGTTCCGGCCGCGAGCCTGCTGCAGCCCGCGGAGCTCGCATTACTGCTCAAGGACGCGGCGGCTGCGAAGCCGCTGCTCCTGCAGGTGGGCTTTCGCCAGCTATTCGATCAGGCTCATATTCCCGGCTCCGAGTACGCAGGCCCGGCAACCACGCCGGCTGGCCTGCAGGTCTTGCGCGATCGCGTGGCCAGGCTGCCCAGGAACGCTGCGATCGTGATCTATTGCGGCTGCTGCCCCTGGAGTCGCTGTCCGAATATCGCCGCGGCTTTCGACGCCCTGCAGAAGCTCGGATTCACCAACGTGAAAGCACTGTACGTGGCCGACAACTTTGGCGCCGACTGGGTAGAGCACGGCTACCCGACAACCAAGCAACCATGAACAGCAGCTCGAGACTGGCCACGGCGGCGGCATTGTCGCTGCTGCTATGCGCCGCGGCGGCAGCGCTGAACATCGGCGACGCTGCGCCGGATTTCGCACGCACCAGCCTTTCCGGCAGCAAGGTCACGCTGTCCGGGTTGCGCGGCAAGGCAGTGCTGCTGAACTTCTGGGCGACGTGGTGCGCGCCCTGCCGCGAGGAGATGCCGGCGTTTTCGCGGTGGCAGCGAAGCTATGGCGCCCGAGGTCTGCAGATCATCGGCGTCTCCATGGACGATGAACCGGGGTCGGTGACGCAGATGCTGGCCCAGCGCCCCGTTTCCTATCCCGTTGTCATGGGCGATGCGCAGCTCGCCGCGCGCTTCGGTGGCGTGCTTGGATTGCCGCTGAGCTATCTGATCGACGCGCAGGGCCGCGTCGTGGCCCGATTTCAGGGCGAGGCCAATCTTCCCGGGATGGAGGCGACAATCAAGGAGCTGCTGTCGCGCCACAGTCACTGACCAGATCCGTGCGCCGATGCGTGGAGCCTATGGTCGTGCGCTACGCCAGCCGATGCAGCTCGTACTGGCAGATATTCACCGTCGCCGCGACGTTCAGCGATTCAATCACTCCGGTGCCTGCGATCGTGAAAGGCTGGGCCTTCACGGCGTTCAATGCCTCGCGCGGCAGGCCCCGCCCTTCATTGCCAAACAGGTAGCAGTCGAAGTTGCGAAATGCCGTCGTGGCGATCGAGCGACCCTTGAACTCCAGGCTGGCAACACGCCCGAAGCGTGCCGGCAATGCTTCCATCGGCACATCTATTTCTACCGGCACATGGAAGATGGCGCCCATGCTGGCGCGCACCACCTTGCCGTTGTGCAGGTCCACGCTATCGGGGCTGAGCAGGCAGCGGAACTTTCCGAACCAGGCGAGCGTACGCAGGATGGTGCCGAGATTCCCCGGATCCTGTATTTCATGCAGATAAATCGCGCGCTCGCCGGGCTGTGGCGCAGGCGCCGCCAGCAGCGGCACGACCGCCGCAATGCCCTGCGGTGAGCGCGTTTCACTGAGCTGCATCATGTGGCGCGAATTGACCACGTGGGTCTGGAGCTGGGTTGTCCAGTGCGCATAGTCCTCGGTGAAATAGATTTCGCTGCCACGCAGGCGGGCGTCCTTCGTCGCCGCCTTCTGCAACTCCTGCACCAGGTGCTCGCCTTCAACGAGGAAGCAACCGAACTGCTCGCGGTATTTCCTGTGATGCAGTTTCTTGAGGTCTTCGAATTTCATGGCAGGCTCCGCGCCACAGCTTCAGCCACCTTGATGCCATCGACGCCGGCCGAGAGGATGCCGCCAGCATAGCCGGCGCCTTCGCCGCACGGGTAAAGGCCGCGCACGTTGAGGCTCTGCAACGATTCCGCATCACGCGTAATGCGCACTGGCGAGGAAGTACGGGTTTCGACGCCGGTGAGCACGGCATCCGCACGATCGAAGCCGCGGATCTGTCTGCCGAACACTGGCAATGCCTCGCGCATGGCGTTGATCGCATAGGCCGGCATGGCCATCGACAGGTCTCCGAGCAGCACGCCAGGCTGGTACGAGGGAATGACAGCGCCGAGCTGCTTCGAGGCGACGCCGCTCAGGAAATCGCCGACCAACTGACCGGGTGCGCAGTAATTGCTGCCTCCCAATACATAGGCGTTCGATTCCAGCGCTTCCTGCAGGGCCACACCGGCGAGCGGCCCACCGGGGAAATCCGGCTGCGGATTGATGGCCACTACGATGCCCGCATTGGCGTTGCGCTCATTGCGCGAATACTGGCTCATGCCATTGGTGACCACGCGCTGCGGCTCGGAGGTGGCGGCGACCACCGTGCCGCCGGGGCACATGCAGAAGCTGTAGACCGAACGCCCGTTGCTGGCGTGATGCACCAGTTTGTAGTCGGCGGCGCCGAGTTCCGGGTGACCGGCAAAACGGCCGAGGCGCGCAACGTCAATCAGCGACTGCGGATGCTCGATGCGAAAGCCGATGGCAAAGGGCTTGGCTTCGAGAAACACCCGGCGCTGTTCCAGCATGCGCAGCGTGTCGCGCGAGCTGTGGCCAAGCGCCAGCACCACGTGGTGACTGTGCAGGGTCTCGCCGCTCGCCAGCATCACGCCTTCGACCCGGCCATTCCCGATGAGCAGGTCGCTGACCCTGCTCTCGAAGCGCACTTCACCGCCGAGCGCGATGATCTCCTTGCGCATCGCGGCCACCACACCGGTGAGCCGAAAGGTGCCGATATGTGGCTTGCTCATGAAAAGAATTTCTGCGGGCGCACCGGCGCGCACGAACTCATGCATCACCTTGCGGCCGTAGAACTTCGGGTCCTTGATCTGGCTGTAGAGCTTGCCGTCGGAAAACAGACCCGCGCCGCCCTCGCCGAACTGCACATTGGACTCAGGCGTCAGGGTATTGCGCTGCCACAGCGCCCAGGTGTCGCGGGTGCGGCGTCGCACCTCGCGGCCGCGTTCCAGCACGATGGGTTTGAAGCCCATCTGCGCCAGCAGCAGCGCGGCGAACAGTCCGCAGGGACCGAAGCCCACGACCAGCGGACGCTCCTTGAGCAGCACTGGCGCCTGCGCGACCGGGTGATAGGCCATGTCCGGTGCGATGCCCACCTGCCGATCGCCCGCGCAACGCTCCAGCACGGCGGCTTCATCGCGTACCGTGACGTCGACGATGCAGATGAACAGGATGCTGCTGTTCTTCTTGCGCGCGTCATAGCTGCGCTTGAACAGGGTGAAGTCCAGCAGTTCGGCCTCGGAAATCGACAGGCGCTTCAAAATGGCCTGGCGCAGCGCCGCGGGCGCGTAATCGAGCGGCAATGGCAACTCAGTAATGCGGATCACCGCGTACATCCTGGCCGGTTACTCCGGCAGAGGGGGTAGAATGCCGCCATTCTAACGCCTGGTTTGCTCTGAAAAATGGCCCGTACCAAAAGCAGCGCCAGCTGGATGTCCAGGCATCTCAGCGACCCCTTCGTGAAGCAGGCCCAGAAGGACGGCTATCGTTCGCGTTCGGCCTACAAGCTCATTGAGCTTAACGAAAAGGATCGGCTGATCCGCCCCGGCATGCGCATCATGGATCTGGGCGCAGCTCCCGGCGGCTGGTCGCAAGTGGCCGGCAAGCTCGTCGGCCGGAAGGGCCGCGTGCTGGCCACTGACATCCTGCCCATGGATGCGCTCCCCAACGTCGATTTCATCCAGGGAGATTTTACCGAGGACGCCATCGTGCAGCAGCTGCTGGCCTGGCTGGACGGCGGCAAGTTCGACCTCATCATTTCCGATATCGCACCGAACATCACCGGCATCACATCTGCCGACCAGGCCTCGTCGATCTATTTTCTGGAGCTGGCGCTCGATACCGTGTGCAAGACCCTGAAGCCCGGCGCCAGCTTTGCGGCCAAGCTGTTCCAGGGTGCGGGGTCAGATCAGTATCTGAAGGAACTGCGCACGCACTTCGAGAAAGTGCTCATTCGCAAGCCGGCGGCGTCGCGGAAGGAGTCGCGCGAGGTCTATCTGGTGGCCAAGGGGTTCAAGCAGTAAGCAGGCGCAGGCCGTTGTCAATGATGTCGGCAATCGCGGCCCCGGTGGAATCCCCCACCGCCCGCATCGACTCAATAAGCGAAACCGGGTCCGGGATAACCTCAAGCGTCTCGATCACGCCACTTCCTCATGTATGAGACACATATATGGCCGCATCAAGGGCCGCTGAGATTCCACCTATTTTGCGCAAGATCATGGGCTTGGGTCGGATCGACCGCTCCGGCAAGCGCATCAATGGCGGCGGATCGGGGGGACGCAGATAGTGGATGGGAGGCAGCGTATTGCAAATAGCACTACAATTCGCTAAAATGCGGAATCATTGAACTCCGGGAATCGTTATGGCGACCTCGACGAAAAAGCAGCGGAAGGAGCACCCCCTCTCCATGCGCCTGCCGCAGGGCGACATTGCGGTCATTGACCGCGCTGCCGAACTGCGTGGCCGTTCGCGAACCGACTTTGTGCGTGACGCCGCCGTCCGGGCTGCGGAGGAAGTGCTGCTGGAAGACACGCTGCTGCGTATGAGTCCGAGCGGGTTTGCGGCGTTCATGGCCGTCATCACGCGCCCGGCAACCGCCGTACCGGAATTCCTGGCGGTGCTCCAGCGCGCAGCGCCCTGGGATGAAAGCGCCGCGCGCGGTTAGCAGCTGCGTCGATATATGGCGCTGTCGGCTCCCGAACCTCTGGCCGCCCATCATAACGTGTCGCTGTTCTCCTGTGGACGGCCGGCGCTCGACCACTGGTTGAAGACCCGTGCGTTGTCGAATCAGGAGAAGGGCTTCACCGTAGTGATGGTGGTGCACGATGCTGGCCACGTCGTCGGTTTCTATGGTCTCGCGCCCAGCGCCATTCTGCCCACCAGCTTGCCCCGCTCAATTCGAACCGGGCAACCGCCCACTCCAGTGCCGTGTCTGCTGCTCGGCCAACTCGCGACCGATACCTCGTGGGTTGGGCGCGGCGTCGGAACGGCACTATTAAAACATGCTCTTATTCGATGCGTGGATGCCGCGCGCCTGGTCGGTGGCCGCGCTTTGGTTGTCAACGCCCTGGATGAGAGCGCTGCGGCCTTTTGGTCGCGCCGGGGGTTCATCCCTTCCAAGGACAATCCACTGGTGCTCTTCCGGTCCATGGCTGATGTCGCCGCATCAGTGACTGCCGCCGGTGGGGCAAATAAATAAACTGGTGCCGGAGATAGGAATCGAACCTACGACCTACGCATTACGAATGCGCCGCTCTACCAACTGAGCTACTCCGGCAGGGCGCGGCATTCTAAGAGAAGCCGCTCGCGGCAGGCAATGCGTCAAGGCCTGTTAGCGGGCCTAGCGGGCCGGGCGGAGCCGGATCATCAGGTCGAGACCGGCGACTTCCATCC
>JBAVRE010000311.1:0-2171 GCA_049694695.1 Steroidobacteraceae bacterium
ACCCAGGTGAAGCCGAGCAGGCACCAATTGTTGAATCGACCCATGTTCCGCGCACTATAACCCCATGGAGCCGGGTTCATCGAGCGTCTGCGACTGTTCTGCCAGATCGAGCACGTGCTGCTCCCAGAACCGCGCTTCGCCAAACCAGGGAAAGGCGCGTGGAAAGGCCGGGTCAAGCCAGCGTTCGGCGATCCAGGCAGCGTGATTGAGCATCCGCACGGCGCGCAATGCCTCGATCAGATCGGTCTGGCGATGATCGAGTGTCGCGAAGCGCTCATAGCCGGCCAACAGCTCACTCCACTGATGACGCCGCTCATCCGGGTTGCCCGACAGGAACATCCATAAATCCTGTATGGCTGGCCCGTTCAGGCAATCGTCCAGGTCGACAAACACCGGACCCTGCGGTTGCCAGAGTATGTTGCCCAGATGGCAGTCGCCGTGCAGGCGGATCGAACGCCAGCCCCCTGAACCTTCAACCACGGCGAGTATCTGCTCGATCATCCGTGCACTCACCTGCTCGTAACGGGCGTGCATGTGCTGCGGAAACTGGGCGGAGGCCAGCACCGTCCGGCGCGCCCGCTGCCCCAGGCGTTCCCCGGTCAGCGAGGGGCGGGCCACAAACGGGCGCAGCGCGCCAATGGCGTGGATGCGACCGAGGGTGCGGCCCAGCAACTCCCGGGCTTCGGGTTGATCGAGATCCGGCGAGCCACCCGGACGCAGTGGAAAGGCCGCCAGCCGAAAACCCTGGAAATGCCTTAGCGTGGAATCGCCCAGCTTTATCGGCGCCACCACCGGGATCTCCGCGGCCGCCAGTTCAATGGCAAAGGCATGCTCTTCGAGGATCTGCGCATCGCTCCAGCGGTTGCTGCGATAGAACTTCAACACCAGAGCCGGGGTGTCGTTGCAACCGATGCGATAGACACGGTTTTCATAGCTGTTGAGCGCGAACAGGTGGCCATCGGGCTCGAGCCCCACGGCCTCGGCTGCAGCCAGTACGGTGTCGGGAGTCAATCCCGCAAAGGGCGTGAGATCGGTCACATCGGTCGTCTTCGCCGTGGGTATCATTCGCGCCTGTGTAAAGGAGTACTGATGAACGCCAAGGATACCGTGCTGGTCACCGGCGGCGCCGGATATATCGGCAGCCACGTGGTGCTGCAACTGCGCGCCCGCGGCGAAAAAGTGGTGGTGCTGGACAATCTCACCACCGGCTTCAGGCAGTCGGTAGGCGATACGCCGCTGGTCATCGGCAATCTGGCCGATCGCGCACTCGTTAGCCGGACCATCACTGAGTACAGCATCGGCACCGTCATGCACTTTGCGGCCAACACCGTGGTACCCGAATCAGTGCGCGACCCGCTGAAATACTACGGCAACAACACCGCTGCCACCCGCAACCTGCTCGAAGCCTGCATGCAGGGCGGCGTGCGCCGGCTGGTGTTTTCATCGACCGCCGCGGTGTACGGCATGCCGACCGAGGGCGTGGCCCGCGAGGACATGCCGCTGGCGCCCATCAACCCTTATGGCACCTCCAAGCTCATGTCCGAGTGGATCATGCGCGACCTGGCGGCGGTCAGCGATTTTCGCTATGTGAGCCTGCGCTATTTCAACGTCGCCGGGTCCGATCCGGAATGCCGCATCGGCCAGGCGACGGCCAACGCCACGCTGCTGATCAAGGTGGCCTGCGAGGCCATCGTCGGCAAGCGCACGCACGTCTCGATCTATGGCACCGACTACCCCACGCCGGACGGCACCGGCGTACGCGACTACATCCACGTCGACGATCTGGCACGCGCCCACCTGGACGCGCTCGATTACCTGCGGCGTGGCGCGGCCAGCGCGGTGCTCAATTGTGGCTACGGGCACGGCTACAGCGTGCGTGAAGTGCTCGAAAGCGTGCAGCGTGTGGCCGGCAAGGCCCTGACCATCCGCGAAGAGCCGCGCCGGGAAGGCGACCCCCCGAGCCTGGTGGCAGCCGCGGAGCGCATTCGCTCCGTGCTCGGCTGGCAGCCGCGGCTGGACGATCTGGACACCATCGTGCGCACCGCCCTGCGCTGGGAAGAGAAGCTGCTCGCCCAGCCCTGGTAGGGCCCGTGGCGGTCGCCGGCGGCCAACGCCTGAGCGTGTGACCCGTACCAGGGCCACCTGCCTTAGAATGGCCGGATGCGCTGGCC
>JBAVRE010000312.1:0-23679 GCA_049694695.1 Steroidobacteraceae bacterium
GGGAAGAGTGGATTACCCGGGCCATTGGGGCTCCAATTCGCCAAGTGGTTCAGACAGATGGGCGTATTCGGCGCTGGTGCCAAGTTCCAGAGGTGGACAATCGCTACCTTAGGGTTATCCTGTTGCCGGACGGTGAAACGGTCCACAACGCCTTTTTCGACAGAGGTTTCGTCCCATGAAGGTCCGATACTTTAAAGACACGGACACGCTGCTCATTGAGTTCCGGGACACCGCAGTGGCGGAGACGCGCGATCTTGATGAGAACACTGTCCTTGACCTCGACGCCAAAGGTAATATTTGCTCGATCACCGTCGAGCACGCTTCGAAGCGCGCAGACGCTCCAAAGTTTAGCTACGAGCAAGTTGCCGCCTAACTAACGCATCGAGCGCACGCGTGAGAGATAAAGTGCCAAGTGCGAGCTTGGGTGCCCGCGGCGCTCATGCGGAGCGTTAGGTGGCCTGTTGACGTCGCGAGATAATTTCGGCCAGCTCTCGATTTGAGGTACCAAGTGCCAATAGCGACTTCACTAGCAGGTCCAATGAAACGGTCGGGTCGCCAGCTTCCATCTTTGCCACACGTGACTGGCTCGATTGAAGAGCCAGAGCTAGCTGGGTCTGCGTTACACCGCGCGAATTTCGCCGATCCCTTAATCCATCGGCGAGCCTTAGACGAATGTCGATGTAGGCCTCTTCGCTCGGGCTCAGACCGAGAAAGTCCTTCGCACTTCCAAACTTCCAGCCTTTCCCGACAAGCTTCTTTCTCTTACTTTCCCGCACGGTCATACTCCTTTAGCCGCTGCCGGCACGTTTCAATGACAGGCTTCGGCGTTTGTGCGGTCTTCTTGGCGAAAACATCAGCAATCACGATAGCATCGGCATCAATGCGATATATGAGCCGCCAACTGTTCGCTTTGTCGTTTATCCGTAGTTCGTGGCACCGCGCACCAATGCTCGGCATTGGCCTGGCATGGGGCAACGCCAGCGTCTCTCCTCGCTGCAGCCGGCGCAACAAGAAGCCAGCCTCAAGCCGGGCCGCTTGTGAAAACGGAGGCGTTTTGACGGCTCCATGTAGCCAGGCCAGCGGTTTGTCCTTGGGGCTCACAACAGCAGTATATGTCAGACCTGACATAGGCGCAAGCGGCCACCTAACAACGCGTTCGAGCGGTCCGTGAGACCTCATCGCGTGCGCGCCGCGAGCGCCCTGGGTTATTGTGCGCCCGCGGCGCGCGTCATGGGTCGGCGCGCGTCATGGGTCGGCGCGCGGCCGCTCAACGCGAGCGTTAAATGGCCGATCAATGTGGCAAGCACAAGCAACACAGATCATGCCAGTTGAAACGAAAGTAGGGTTGGCCCTTCGGTTCCGCGGCCCGAGCGCTGCGCTGTAGTTCTACGGCACAATATGTGTTCAAACGATCCAGGTCAGCGTTGCTTCGCATCACTTCGTGCGCAAGGCTTACTGCGTGAACCGTCAGCGTTCTTGTCACCATAAAGTGCCGCGCAGCCGCGCACTGTTTACTGCTGAGCTGCGTGGTTCCGCTCGATCCAGCGTCATCTCGAGTTCGCCTTTTGGGCTCATCGGTGTTCGCCGCTGCCTCAGTGGCCAGGCTCGAAAGTCGTCGAGCCTTAGACCGTGCCCTTCGGCGAGTTCGGCCTCCCGACGGCCGACCTTGTGCCTCGCTGAACCGGCAGCTTCGTCCGAACGCTGCACGCGGCAATCTAACATCGCATTCGAGCGGACCGAGCAAGCCTTAGCGTTGGCGCGCGGCCGTCGCGGTGGACAGTCTGCGTCGGCCGCGCGCAGCCGCGCTCAATGCGCGGCCGCTCAACGCGAGCGTTAGCCAGCATGCCGGACGGGCTGGCGCGGGATTTGACGTTCCTAATAAACGTAGCTACACTTAACCATGCGCATCACTTGCGATCCAGCCAAGCGAGCCCGCACGTTGGCGGAACGCGGGTTAGACATGCGCAGGACCCGCGAAGTGTTCGCAGGCCTACACTTGACGCGGGCCGGCGACCGCCTCGATTACGGTGAGCCGCGATTCGTCACGGTTGGCTGGCTTGATGAGCGAGTTGTAGTCTTCGTTTGGACCCCCAGGGGCTCGGCCCGCCGAATCATTAGCATGAGACACTGCCATGAGCGCGAAGCGAAAAAGATCCGTCCGCACCTCCTCGATCGCTGATGAGGCGCCAGAGATCACCGACCGCTGGGTAGCGGAGGCTGATCTGCGAAAGGGCAACAAACTCATTCGTCGCGGGCGGCCTAAACTTGAGAACCCTAAGAAGCTCTTGTCGATTCGGGTTTCGCCCAGTGTCATCTCAGCCTGGAGGGCCACCGGCGATGGTTGGCAGACGCGCATGGCCAAAGTTCTCGAAAAAACGATGCCCAAGGGCAAAGGGCATGCCGCTTAGGTTCAACTTTGAACTGCAACACTTACTGATCACGTGCCACCTCCGCGGGTGATTGGAAAGCGTGCCGCTTTCGCGGCCGGATGTTGAGAGCCAAGGCTATCGCATTACAACGATGCTGTGTGACGTGGGCCATGCTGTGGCGCTTAGGCAGGTATTGGCGAATCAACCCGTTGGTGTTCTCGTTGGTGCCGCGTTCCCAGGAATGGTAAGGGTGGGCGAAGTAGATGGACACGCCGGTGGCCGCTTCGATCTTCGGGTAGTCATGAAACTCTGTTCCGTTGGCGGCGGTAATGGTCTTGAACCACTTTGGGTGAGCTTGAATCAGCCTGATGGCTCGCGAGGTGACGACTTCCTTGGTTTGAGCAATTCCGCACCCCGCGCGCCACCTTCGACATACTCCTCGAACGAGATGAAAAGATGGACGACTTGTGGGGCTTTGGAAGGAAGGGCAGTCCCATTCGCCTTTACTTTCTCGGCTACACGGCCTTGTCCGCAGGCCTACGCGAAGCAGCAGAGGACAACCTGCTTCTCGCAGCCGATACGCAGAGCTTTGTATCGATCAGGCAGAGGATCCTTTCCGATGCGCGGCGTGTCGTCTAACTACGCTCGAGCGGTCCGTCATGCCTCATCGCGGGCGCGCCGCGACTGTCGTCGCGCGGCCGCTCAACGCGAGCGTTAGACGTCGCTCAGATATTTGGTGCCATACCGACGTATGGCGTATTTACCATACGCGTGCTAGGCTTTCACCATGGAGCCTAGTTTTGAGTGGGACCCAGCGAAAGACGCCGAGAACCAGCTCAAGCATGGCGTTACGTTCGGAGAGGCCCAGTTGGCGTTCCTGGACGTTCATCGCGTGGTCGCCCGAGATCCGAGACACAGTCGAACTGAAGAGCGGTTTTATTGCTTCGGCCAAGTTGAGCTTGGTGTACTCACTGTTCGCTTTACCTATCGAGAAAACAAGATCCGAATTATCGGCGCCGGCTATTGCACACGAGGAAGGAAGGTTTATGAAGCGCACCGCAAAATACACAAATGAAGCCCTTGGTAGGCTCGAGATCGTCAAAGATTTCCTTCCTGCGCCCGACCAGCTCGTTTTGAAGGAAGATGGCGTTAAGGTCACGCTCTCCCTGAGCAAAAGAAGTGTTGCCTTCTTTAAGGCGCACGCAGCGCGCTCCAAAGTGCCCTATCAGAAGATGATTCGTAGCCTAGTTGATAGCTATGCTGCTCAGCATGGCGGGGCGACGTCTAACAACCGCATTGAGCGCACGCGTGAACGATAAAGTGCCAAGCTCAAGCGTGGGTGCCCGCGGCGCTCATGCGGAGCGTTAGACGTCAGACTTGACGTGCACTACGTTGTACGTACACTGTAAGGATGGATGGCATCCGCTTCGAGTGGGACCCCAAGAAGAACCGGCTTAACAAAGCCCGGCACGGGGTGTCATTCGAAGAGGCCAAGACGGCCTTCTTTGACGAGCATGCACGGGTCATGGCTGATCCTGAGCACTCTGATGATGAGGAGCGGTTCATCCTTCTCGGTCTGAGCATTGAATTGCGGGTTCTGGTGGTATGTCACTGCTACAGAGAGTCAGACCACATCATTCGAATTATATCAGCCCGAAAGGCCAACTCATCTGAACGAAGCGAGTACGCAGGGTTTCTACCATGAAAAAGCACTACGATTTTTCCAAGTCAAAGCCAAACCCCTATGTGGGTAAGGCCAAGCGTTCCATTACAATTCGCCTTGATCCCGGCACCATCGATTACTTCCGCGATTTGGCCGGTAAAACAGGCATCCCCTACCAGAACCTGATAAACCTGTATCTCCGGGAATGTGCTTCAGAGAAGAAGCGGCTGCGTCTTGAGTGGGCAGCCTGACGTCTAACAACCGCATTGAGCGCACGCGTGAACGATAAAGTGCCAAGCCAAGGCGTGTGTGCCCGCGGCGCTCATGCGGAGCGTTAGGCATCCAGATGGCCGATGTCGTTCTCAAGTACCTATCAATCATCACGGTGGCAGGCGCTGCGGTATCGTTCGTAGTTGGGCTTTTGAAGTACCTCGACCAGGGAAGTCGCGAGGAACGCACAAAGCGGTTCGAGCTTTATCACGGACTGATGAGGAACATCTCGGCTGTCGGCGACAAAGATGCAGGCGTCTTGCCACTGACGCAACAGGTGGCGGCAATCTATGAGCTACAGCATTTTAGCGAATACTCATATGCGTCAATTCCAATTCTCAAGCACTTAAAGGCGTTCTATGAAGGCAAAGAAGCACGTCAGGTGCTGCTGACCGCTATTGGCGAAACATTGACAGCATTGGGAGCGCCGGATGCCTAACAACGCGCTCGAGCGGTCCGTGAAACGTTATCGTGTGCGCGCCGCGAGCGCGGCGCGCCATCATGCTCTTTCGGCGCGCAGGCGCGCTCAATGCGCGGCCGCTCAACGCGAGCGTTAGGCGTCCGATGCGCAACCTAGACGCCGTGCGTGTCCTTACGCTCTGCACCGCGATCCTGATCACTGGACCTGTCATTGCAGACGCTGAGGAACTACCTGTTGGGAAATATTGTGAAAGCATGGGTTATTCGTGAGCCCGGGGGACCGGAGAAACTTCGGTTGGAGGACATGCCTGTTCCGGCACCTCGTCGCGGCTGGGCT
This sequence comes from Steroidobacteraceae bacterium, assembly GCA_049694695.1. Taxonomy (GTDB): domain Bacteria; phylum Pseudomonadota; class Gammaproteobacteria; order Steroidobacterales; family Steroidobacteraceae; genus FEN-1191. The sequence goes on from JBAVRE010000312.1 coordinate 5,060, forward strand.
CTGATACGGGTCCGAGCGTTCGGATTGAATCGGTCGGAGTGGTTTACGCGAAGGGGCGACTCGCCGTCGGTAAAGTTTCCGCGTGTCCTTGGCATCAAATGTGTCGGCGAAGTCGTGAACCCGGGCGGTCTTGCCGCGGAGCCCGGAACGACAGTCGCCGCAATCATGGGCGGCATGGGTCGCCAATTCGACGGATCCTATGCCGAGTACACGTTGGTGCCACACGAATGCGTGTTCTCGTTGCACACCAAACTGCCATGGGAGAAGCTTGCGGCATTGCCCGAAATGCTTCAGACCACCCACGGTTCGTTGTACACGGCGCTGGAAATAGACCGCGCCAAGTCGCTGCTGGTTCGCGGAGGCACCTCGTCGATCGGAACGGCTGCGCTAGCTTTGGCCAAGAAAGCCGGTCTCCGGGTCGGGACGACAACCCGTGACCCTCAAAAGGTCGCCGAGCTCATGGCCGCCGGCGCTGACGAGGTCTGGATTGATCAGGGGGAGCTCGCGGAGCAGATCACGTCCGGTACGGGCAAGCCGTATGACAGGGTTCTTGAACTTGTCGGTGCGACTACCCTGCTGGACTCGTTGCGTTGCGTTGGGCGAGGCGGAATCGTTTGCATGACGGGGATGCTTGGTGGATCGTGGGTGCTCGATCGCTTCCATCCGATGGGCGATGTTCCTACGGCGGTCTAGCTCACGTCCTATAGCGGCGAGGCCGCCGATATGACGCCAGCACAACTGCAAAACTACGTCGATCTCGTGGAGAATGACAAGCTCGGAGTCACGACCGGTCCCGAATTCAAGTTCGAAGAGCTGATCGAGGCGCATACATTGATGGACGAGAACCGAGCAGGTGGAAAGATCGTCGTCCGCGGGTCCGAAGACACATGAACGCGAAAGGGGTGAGCAGCCGCATGACAACTCATTCCAGCGCACGCTCGCCCGCTACGCGGCTTCGCGCCGCCGAATTCGAGCGTTAGATGCCGATTGCAATGTGGCACTACGTATTTAAGGTTGCTCTCACTGCTGCCATAGTCGTTGCGGTCTCGGAAGTGGCAAAGCGCAGTACCTTTTGGAGTGCTGCGCTTGCCTCGCTTCCGTTGACCTCACTTTTAGCCTTTGTGTGGCTATACCTTGATACCGGCGACTTACCGCGCATCGCGCAGCTGTCGCACAGCATACTGTGGCTGCTGCTTCCGTCCCTTACCCTGTTTATTGTGCTGCCAGTGCTTTTACGTTCTGGCGTCACTTTCTGGTTAAGCCTTGCGGTCGCGTGCTTTGCCACAGCCATCGCGTATTTGGCCATGGTTTGGTGTCTCAGCCGGTTCGGCATTCGGGTGTAATGTGCCGGCATCTAACTACGTTCGAGCGTTAGGCCGCTCGCACCAGAGCATCTTCAGCCATGACGACAACACCTACAACATGATTGCCGCAGGAGTTGACCGCATCGTGATGATCAATACACTGCTTGCCTCATTGCCGGAAATGCCAGCGTGCCGGCCTTTGCGCTTCTTCTCGTGGATGCAAGGTAATTATGGGCCGTGGGGCAACTGAACAGCAAGCCGTCGCTTCTGCCGACTGGCGGGGCGCACTAAACTCATGGTCGCCGGTCTCGTATGCGGACATGGGGCCGTAGATGCTCGAGGAATCCGTAGTCAATGATTTTGTCCGGACAGCACCGCTTGTATCGAGGAGGCGCAGATGAATCGACCACGGCCTAACCATGCGCTGCAGCGAGCGGCAGCGGGCCGTCGCGGTTGCAATCGGCGCGCCTCGTGGGCGCGGTCGCTCAGCTCAACCGTCAGGCCAACCTGTTCATTTAGGAGATAGCAGCATGAAAGTGGGAGTTCTGGGTTCCGGCGATGTCGCCAAGGTTCTCGCCGGCGGCTTTGCCAGGCACGGCCATGAAGTGATGATCGGCAGTCGCTCGCCTGCAAAATTGGCGGAATGGGCGTCCAGCAATCCCGCAGCAGCTACCGGTACGTTCGCCGATGCTGCGCAATTCGGCGAACTGGTTGTTCTGGCGGTCAAGGGTACCGCCGCACACGAGGCTCTGCAGTTGGCGGGGGAGCACAATCTGGCCCGCAAAGTGGTTATCGATGCAACCAATCCGATCGCCGAGGCACCGCCGGCTAATGGTGTACTCAAGTTCTTTACTGACCTCAATGAGTCACTGATGGAACGGTTGCAAAGGGCGTTTCCCCAGGCTCACCTGGTCAAGGCTTTCAGCTGTGTTGGCAATGCCTGTATGGTGAATCCACAGTTCAGGGGTGGCAAGCCAACGATGTTCATATGCGGGAACGATGAAGTGGCGAAGAAGGTTGTCGGCGAAGTTCTTGATCAATTCGGATGGGAAACGGCTGACATGGGCAAGGCCGAGGCTGCCCGCGCCATTGAGCCGCTATGCATGCTTTGGTGCATCCCGGGCTTCCTTCGCAACGACTGGGTTCATGCATTCAAGCTGCTTACGTGAGGCAGGAAGACGCTGAAATTCAGGCAATGGTCGACCTGGAGACCACAGCCTGGAACAATCAGGATGCGGAGTGTCTCGTTTCTCTATTCCACCCCGACATGGTGTGGCCGTGGCCGCCTGACAGCAGCTCGCACGATCCGGCGAGTTGGGTGTTTCCGATGGGGCGCTACGAGCGTGAGCGCTGGAAGGCGGGCTGGGTAGAGCTCTTCGAAAAGCACGAACTAATCCATAACAGAAGGAGCACCATTCGAATCTGTGTTTCTGCCGAAGGGGATGGAGCCTTCGCGGTCGTCGACGTGGACACGCTGTGGCGAAGCAGGACCGACCGTACTTCGTTTAATTGGAAGGGGCGCGCGTGCAAGGGCTACACCAAGGTCGGGTCGCGATGGCTGCTCATTTATCACACAGGGCTCTTGGAGTATCGTGACCAGCGACCGGAGTGAGGCGTTGAACTCCCCCGGTCGTCCGGCGTCATCGGAATCATGTGCGCGAAGGATAATTATCGCTGGAGGCTTAAGTCTCGTCGTCGAGGCACGCTTGATGGCAGCGCCTCCGAAGTGCTTCCGCGTCTGCGTGCCGGTGGGTCGACCATGACAGCCATCTGGACGCATATATCACCTGTCCGTTCGAACGTCAGGCAGCCAGCTACGCAGGAGGGCAACGATGGCAAGAATTACCGGAATCGGCGGCGTCTTCTTCAAAAGTAAAGGCGACCGCGCCGCGCTGGCAGCGTGGTATCAGAAACACCTGGGCATGGCGCTGGAAGACTTTGGCGGCGCCATACTCAAGTGGCCGGACGACCAAGCCGAGGACCGAGGCCTTACGGTGTGGCATGTCGCGGAGGGAGACAGCCAGTGGTTCAGCCCAAGTAAATCTTCCTTCATGATCAACTACCGGGTCGACAACCTCGGCGAGCTGCTGGAGCAGCTGCGTGCAGGGGGTGTGGAAATCATCCAGGGGCCCGAATCGCACGAGAACGGCAAGTTTGCGTGGATCATGGACCCAGACGAAAACAAGGTCGAGCTCTGGGAGCCGAAGGTCTGGGACGACAAGAATAAGGGTGCCTGAGGTTGCCGCCTAATCGGCTAACTATCGGCACCGGGACGCATACACCGGAGGGAGCTTTGTTGACGCTATTCACCAGGTCAAATGGTCTGGGTACCACTGCGCAAGATGCCGGTTGCCTGGGAGTAATCATATGATTCGCAGCGAGCGGCTCACAGCAAACCTGGAAGGCGAGTTCGTCGTCTTTCTCATTGGCATGCGCATCAACAACCCGCTGAAGGTACACAAGTGGTTGCCGGTCGCGCGCGCGATGCCGAGAATGATCAGGGAACTCTACCGGCAGCCGGAGCTTGGGTTCATCCATGCCGAAATGTGGTTCTCCCGCACGATCATCCTGGTGCAGTACTGGCGCTCTATGGAGCAGTTGCTGGCGTACGCGAAGAGCAAGAATTCGCAGCACCTGCCCGCCTGGCAAGCCTTCAACAGGTCTGTCGGAACCCACGGCTCAGTCGGAATCTGGCACGAGACGTACGCGGCCTCGCCAGGAACTTACGAAAACGTCTACGTAAACATGCCGCCGTTTGGTCTTGGAAAGGCGGGCACGTTGCGCTCAGCCACTGGCGGGAAGCAATCTGCGGCCGGCAGGCTGGGCGCGGCAAATCTTCCCAGGTCCGCCCCGCCACTTTGAACCCGCAAGGAGAACCGGCGTGCTGCAGCTCAAACCACTCGACGAGAATGTACCGATCTTCCAACAGATCGGTACCCAGGCTTCGCCGGTAGTGTTAGTCAACGTGTCCCAGGTCGCGAAACAAGACATCCCCGCTTGGCTCGAACGTTGCACGAACTGTCGGTACCGCCCGTCGAACATGGAGTGAGCAAACCATGCAGAGCTTTCTTGACCCCGCCATCCTGTTCTTCGTGTTCGGTATCCTGGCCGGCGCGCTTGGGACAAACCTCGAAATCCCGCCGCAGATTGCCAGGTTCCTGTCGCTCTACCTGTTGATGGCGCTGGGTCTGAGGGGCGGTTTTGTGCTGGCACATTCAGGCCTCACTGCGGAAGTCAGCATTAGCCTGGGGCTGGCCCTGCTCCTGGCCGTGTCGGTGCCGGGGTTGGGCTACCTCGTCTTGCGCCGGTGGTTGTCGGGCTTTGACGCAGCGGCGATTGCCGCGACCTATGGTTCGGTCAGTGCGGTGACTTTCATCACGGCGGTACAATATCTCGACACCCATTCGATCACCTTTGGCGGCCACATGGCCGCCGCAATGGCGTTGATGGAATCACCGGCCATCATCATGGCCGTGCTGCTCGCGAATCTGGTCCGGCGCCGCCAGGGCGTCACGGCGGCGGTTCCGAACCCAGGTCCGTTGTCCAAAGTGATGCACGAGGCCCTGACCGACGGCGCGCAATTGCTCCTGATCGGCGCCATGCTGGTCGGCATCCTGAGTGGCGAGTCGGGCAAGGCGGCGATGCAGCCATTTGCCGGCGACCTGTTCAAGGGCATGCTGGCCTTCTTCCTGCTGGACATGGGCCTGTTGGCAGCGCGCAATATGGCCGGGCTGAAGAGCCAGCCCCCGCTGCTGATCGCCAATGCCATCGGCGCGCCGTTGCTGCACGCCAGTATGGCGCTGGGTTTGAGCGTGCTGTGCGGGCTGTCGCAGGGCAATGCTGCGCTGCTGATGGTGCTGGCGGCCAGCGCATCCTACATTGCCGTGCCGGCTGTGGTGCGGCATACGATTCCGGAGGCCAATCCCAGCCTGTACTTCGGCATGTCGCTGGGGCTGACGTTCCCCTTCAATATCCTGCTGGGCATACCGCTCTATGTCAGCGCGGCTAAACGAGTGATTGGGGGATGAGTCTCGCTCGCTGCGGTTCTCAGTACTGCCACGCGAAGGTGAAGCGGGACGTTGGCGACAACAACACAGGGGCGAGCTCTTGACTCAGAAATTCGACGCACTCGTTGAACGCGAGCGCGGTCTGCAGCACAGCCTCTCGACGGGCCAGATGTCAATGATCGCAATCGGCGGCGCCATCGGCACGGGCCTGTTTCTCGGCAGCGCTTTCGCCATTGGCTTTGCCGGTCCGAGCGTGCTGGTCAGCTATGCCATCGGCGGCGTCATCAGTCTGCTGTTGATGGGCTGCCTCGCCGAAATGACAGTTGGCCATCCGATCTCGGGCGCCTTTGGCGCCTACGCCGAGTTCTATATCGGGCCGCTTGCCGGCTTCCTCGTACGCTACGCCTATTGGTCATCAATCGTGCTGGCCGTCGGCACCGAGGTCAGCGCGATCGCCCTGTACATGCAGTATTGGTTTCCACATGTGGCTGGATGGGTCTGGATCATGAGCTTCTCATCCGGACTCATTGCCATCAACGCGGTGAGTGTGAACGCATTCGGCTCCGTTGAGTACGGGTTCTCGATGTTCAAGATCGTAGCTATCGTAGCCTTCCTGCTGCTGGGTACGTACTTCGTGATGCAGGCGCCCGCGAACTCTGGTGTTGGCTTCGCAAACTACACTTCACACGGCGGCTTCTTTCCGAACGGCCTGTGGGGCACCTGGGTTGCGGTAATCGTCGCCATCTTCAGCTATCTGTCCATCGAGATGATCGCCGTTGCGGCCGGCGAGGCCAAAGACCCGCAACGGGCGATCACGCGCGCGTTCCGCGCTACCATGTTGCGCCTGCTGGTCTTCTATCTGCTGACGTTGGCTCTCGTGCTCGCGATCATCCCTTGGGAAGCGGCGGGAGCCGCCGGCAGTCCATTCGTCAAGGTGATGTCGGCCACACACGTGCCCGGCGCGGCCGGGCTGATCAACCTGGTCATCCTGGTCGCGGCGCTCTCGGCTATGAACAGCCAGCTCTACATCACCACGCGGATGATGTTCAGCCTGTCGCGCGCCGGTTATGCGCCGCGCCGGTTCGGTGAAGTGAATGCGCGCGGCGTGCCACTGGCCGCCTTGCTGCTCTCGAGCATCGGGATCGCGCTGGCTGCAGCGCTCAACAAGCTGGCACCGGACGCTTCGTTCACGCTGATGATTTCGGTGTCAATGTTCGGCGCACTGTTTACCTGGCTGATGATCTTCGTGACCCATCTCTTCTTCCGCCGCAGGCATCCCGCACCGTCGGCGTTCCGCATGTGGGGCTATCCCTATACCAGTGCGCTGGGTGCGGGTCTGATGCTGGCGGTGCTGATTACTTCTGCCTTCACCAGCGAGTTCCGCATGACCCTGGTCTGCGGCCTGCCGTTCATTGCGGCGCTGACACTGGCGTATTACATCTGGTTTCGCAGGGGCGCCGGGGAACCGAGGCGCTAAGCGCCACGACCCTTGACACTGGGGAACTCAATGCCATCCCGAACTGCCTCCTGCTCCTGCGGACAACTGTGCATTCAAGTTGAGGGCGAACCGCGCGGGGTAGGCATCTGCCACTGCCTCGCCTGCCAGAAGAGGACCGGCAGCGTTTTTGCCACGTTGGCCAGTTTTCGCGCGCCGTTCAGGATCGCTGGCGCCGCCACTGAATACGTTCGGATCGGGGACCAGGGAGCGGAGTTCATATTCAGGTTCTGCCCGGTCTGTGGAACCACGGTTTTCCATACCGAAAAGGGTGTCGATGACTGCGTGAGCGTCGCCGTGGGCGCACTTGCCGACCCGACGTTTCCGGCGCCCCGAGTGTCCATCTATGAATGCCGCAGGCACCCGTGGGTTCAGCTGCCGCCAGGCACCAGAGCCTTTGAAAAAGATCCCGTGTGAGCGCAAGTTCTGAGCGTGCAGCAGAGGTCCACGTAACAATCAACCGACCTTGCCATCGGTATCCCGACGGTAGAAGATCCTGTAGCGCTGAGTGACTTGTGCAGCGGCACGGGAGACTTCATGGCAATGCAACGCCCTAAGGCACGCAACCGGCAGCTCGTCGAGACCGAGCGGGTCATCGTCACGGAATGGCGTTTCGCGCCCGGCGCCGAGACCGGATGGCACCGGCATGGGCACGACTATGTAGTGGTCTGTCTGACCGCCGGCACGCTGCTGGCGGAAACAGCGACCGGCAACGTCGAGACACAGTTGCAGTTCGGGCAATCGTATGCACGTCCGCTGGGAGTGGAACACAACATCGTCAATGCTGGAGCTGAGGAATTCGCGTTTGTGGAGGTCGAACTGAAATGAACTGCCGCTGAGGCCCGGAGGTCTGCCTGCTGAACTCCAAACGTATTGCGGCTATTCTGGGTCCCACCATGTCGGCGATGCTGGTAGCGGAGTTTCCGCTGGTGCAGCCGCATCTCTATGACCTGCAGATCCCACCAGTCATCTACCTTTCCGGTGTCCTGATGTTCATTGGTGGCCTGGTCATTGTCCGGGTGCACAACAGCTGGGTTCGTGACTGGACGGTCCTGGTTACCCTGTCAGGGTGGTTCCTGCTATTTCTCGGCCTGTTTCGCATGTTTGCTGCCAGTAGCTATCAGCGTGCTGCTGCCGGTGCGAGCACGACACTTTTCATGATGCTGGAAGGTACGCTGCTTGCCGTGGCACTGTTCATGACGTTCAAAGCCTACACAGCGCGGTGAGACGAAGCGTTGGCTGCCAGCTTCGAAGGAAGAATCATGCATGTCCTGAAGATCGCCGCATTTTCGGATGGGGATACTGGCGGCAATCCTGCTGGCGTATTGATTGCCGATGAGCATCCCAGTGACGTGGCGATGCAGAGCATTGCGGCCGAGGTTGGCTATTCGGAAACCGCCTTCGCAGCTCCCGCCGGCAAGGGCTGGCGTGTCCGCTATTTCTCTCCGGAATCGGAGGTCCCATTCTGTGGTCATGCAACCATTGCACTGGGTGCGGCCCTTGCCCTCAGGAATGGTGATGGCGTGTTTCAACTGACGCTCAACCGCGCCGCGATCACGGTCGAAGGCCGCCGCAACGGCAAAGTCATCGCCGCTTCGCTGCAGTCGCCCCCCACTCGCAGCGCAGCGGCGCCTGCACAACTTGTGTCGGCCGCCATCGAATTATTTGGCTATACGCGGGATGACCTTGACGCCAGTCTTCCTCCTGCGCTTGCCCATGGCGGAGCAGATCACCTGGTACTGGCCCTGAATACGCGCGCAGCACTTGCCTCGATGAAGTACCGGCTGAATGCGGGTCGAGCTCTCATGAACAGTGCCAGTCTGGTAACCATCCTGTTCGCCTACGCCGAGACTGCGCAACTCTTTCACACGCGCAATCCATTTGCGTCGGGTGGCGTATACGAAGACCCGGCAACCGGTGCCGCGACGGCCGCTTTTGCCGGCTACCTGCGCGACATCGGGTGGCCACACGGTGGCGTCATCGATATCATCCAGGGCGAAGACATGGGTATGCGATCGCGGCTGCGAGCCGAGTTCTCCACGGTGCCGGGTAGTTCAGTTCGCGTTTCTGGTACCGCAAGAATCATGCTGTCCTGAGGGTGTCCGTTGCCGTCGCGACCGAGGCCTGAGCATCAGACAGCGCCGACCCGCTGCTACTGTTGCGACGCCCCTTGGCTCAGATATCATGTTCTGAAGACTCTCGTTTTCCCGCGCAGACGAGACGGGAACTTCACTACGCGCGGCCACTGAGGATCTGGGGGAGAATAAAATGAATGAAGCTGATCGCCTCAAATATCTGCGTATCGTTCTGGTGCTGGTAGGGCTGACCTTTGCAGTCGGCATATGGCCGCTCACCATCATCTGGCCTTCCGGCTGGTCATGGCACGCTGAGGGTCGTTCCTATTACCTCGAGATGATTCTCGCCATTTACGCAACACTTGGCATCTTCCTGATCCGCGCTGCCCGCAACCCGCTCGCACACCGGAGCCTCATCTGGTTCACGGTCTGGTCCAGCGTCGCGCACGGCGGGGTCATGGCTGTGCAGTCTTTTGACGGCACCCACAATATGGGACACCTCTGGGGAGACGTACTGGCCCTGTTCGCAGTAGCGGCTGTGCTGGCATTGCTCATGCCCCGCGAGACCAAGAGCGGAGCCCCGTAGCGGGCGAGCATTCGCTGCCGCGGCGTGTTCCTGGCGCAGTGACTAACCGCGTAGAATTGACCGGCTCAATGGAAGGGGCGCTACAAATGAACCAGAACAAGGCACTTTGGGAAAAGGGCGACTTCACCCGCATCGCCGAGACCATGAGGGCGAGCGGCGCCGCGCTGGTCGCAGGCCTGGGCATTACGCCGGGGCTCAGGACCCTGGATCTCGGCTGCGGCGATGGAACGACGGCGGTGCCGGCGGCCAAGCTCGGGGCGGAAGTGCTCGGTGTCGATATTGCCAGCAACCTTGTCGATGCCGGGAACAGGCGCGTGGCAGCGCTTGGACTGAAAAACTGCAGGTTTCAGGAAGGTGATGCGAGCAATCTGCAGGACCTGCAGGATGACAGCTTCGACCTGGTCGTCAGCATATTCGGAGCCATGTTTGCCCCGAAGCCCTCTGATGTCGCCAGGGAAATGGTCCGGGTAGCCCGGAGCGGAGGCAGGATCATCATGGGGAACTGGATTCCCAACGATCCGACGCTGGTCGCGCAGATTCTGAAGATCAGCTCCGCATACTCACCGCCGCCGCCGGAAGGAATTGTCAGTCCGATGACCTGGGGAATCGAGAGTAATGTCGTTGAAAGGTTCGGTGGCGCAGGCATTCCAGAAAAGCAGATCTCTTTCGCCAGGGACACCTGGGTCTTCAACTACCCTGGCCCGGCATCCGGGTTGGTAGACGCGTTCAGGAATTATTACGGCCCGACCATGAATGCTTTCGATGCTGCGGACAAGAGCGGCCGCACTACCGATCTGCTGGCGGAACTCGAAGCACTGTTCACACGCCAGAACGTCGCGTCCGACAAGAATACGACCTCGATTCCGGCCACGTTCCTGCGCGTGACGGTCATGGTCTGAGCCCGGAAGGTCATATGCGCAAGACAATTGTTCCCATATTGTGTGCCGCGTTGATGCTGCTGGCGAGCGTGTCCTGCGCGCCGCCATCGCCGCCGCCTCCGCTTGACAACCAAGCGCGGCAGCAGAGCCTGCGGGCTATCGCCGACGATTACTGGGAGTTCTACCTGCGCGAGAATCCCGAGGCCGCGACAGCGCTCGGTGAGTACCAATACAACGCCAGGCTGACCGACTATTCGCTGGCGCACGTTGAGGTGGCACGTGCGCAGGCCGCAGGTCTGCTGGAGCGCGCACGAGCCATCGACACCGCGGGACTGGCGGATTCGGACCGCCTCGACCAGCAGCTGCTGGTGCGAACATTGAGCGATCGGCTCGAGGCTATTCGTCTCAGGAACTACGAGATGCCGATCGAGCAGATGAGCGGCGTGCATCTGCAGCTTCCGCAGATCGCCACCACCGCGCCGTTTGACAGCGTAGCGCACTACCGCGACTACCTTGCGCGCCTTGAAGCGATGCCGGCGGTGATCGACCAGGTGATCGAGCGCGCCAGGGCGGGCCTGAAGGATGGGCTGGTTCCGCCACGCTTCCTGCTCGAGAAGACCGCCGTCCAGTGCGCCACTCTGGCGAATAAGGCGGGGGCTGCGAGTCCCTTCGCCGAACCGGTGGCGCGCATCCCGGCGTCGTTTCCGGCTGCCGATCGCCGGCAACTCCGCGACGCCATCGTCGCCGCCGTCGATCAGAAGGTCCGCCCTGCCTACGCGAAACTGCAGAAGTTTATCGCCACGGAATACGCGCCGAGGGGCCGCACGGAGTTCGGGATCTGGTCGTTGCCGGATGGCGATGCCCGTTACCGCTTCGCGATCCACGCCCAGACCACGACGGAGCTCGATGGTGCGCAGATTCACGACATCGGTCTCGCGCAGGTTGCGGATCTGGAGCAGCAGGTAACCGCGCTCGCCAGGACGGCCGGGTACGCTGATCGCAAGAGTTTCGAGAAAGCTGTCTTCGCAGATCCGCAGCTGCACGGTACCTCGCGCCAGCAGATTCTCGACCGCTTCACGCACTATATCGGGCAGATGGAGCCGAAGCTGCCGGAGCTCTTCGGCATCCTTCCGAAGAGCAAACTTATCGTGACCAGCGTTCCGGGTTACATGGAGAAGGAGAGCTCCACGCAGTACATTGCCGGCACGCCCGACGGCGCGCGGGTCGGCCAGGTCTGGGTTGTCACCTACGACTTCGCCACCCATGACATGCTCGATGATGAGGCGACCGCGTATCACGAGGGTGTGCCGGGCCACCACCTGCAGATTTCGATCGCCCAGGAATTACCGGGGCTGCACCCTTTTCACCGCGCCCTGGCGAACGAGTACAACGCCTACGTCGAAGGCTGGGCACTCTATTCCGAGCGGCTCGGCAAGGAGGTGGGGTTTTACCAGCAGCCGGCGAGCGATCTCGGGCGCCTGCGCAGTGAGCTCTATCGCGCCCTGCGCCTCGTGGTCGACACCGGCGTCCACGCTAAACACTGGTCGCGCCAGCAGATGGTCGATTTCTGGAACCTGCATCTGCCGCCGGCGCCCGAGGCGGAAATGGACCGCTATATTGTCTGGCCCGGCCAGGCCCTGGGCTACAAGCTGGGCCAGTTGAAGATCCTCGAACTGCGCCAGCGCGCCCAGACCGAGCTCGGCTCGAAATTTGAAATCAAGGCCTTCCACGACGAGATTCTGGGCGCCGGTGCACTGCCCCTCGACCTGCTGGAATCGCGCATCCTGGCCTGGATCGCCAGGATCAAGGGCAAGTAGTGCGCAATTGACCATCGACACCACCCCGCGATTCACAATCGCAGATGGCGAGCGCCTTGGCCGTGAGTTCTATGGCCTTGGCGCCGTCGCCGCGCCTCTGCCCAGCGAACGCGACCAGAATTTCGCTCTGAAGACCGCGGCTGGCGAGAAATTCGTGCTGAAATTTGCCAAGTCGGATGAAGATGCTGCGGTACTGCAGCTGCAGGCGGCGGTGCTGAAGCATGCGGCGCGGCACGCGCCGAATCTGGCCCTGCCGCGCCTGGTGGCAGCGCGCTCGGGAGAAGAGTGCGTAAGCGTGACGGATGCGCGCGGCCGGGCGCACCTGATGCGCCTGATGACCTGGATCGATGGTGAAGTGTTCGCGCACGCCCTGCCACATACCGAAGCACTGTTGGCATCGCTGGGTACGGCGATGGCTGATCTCGATGTTGCTTTGCAGGATTTTTCCCATCCGGCAATGCATCGCGAGCTGCATTGGGACGTGAGACACGCCGACCTGGCGCTCAAACACCTGCCGTTGCTGTCGAGCGAGCAGCAACCAGTGGTGCGACAGCTCATGAATGCCTGGCGGGCCATTGACTGGCAGGACCTGCGCCATAGCGTCATCCACGGCGACGCCAACGACTACAATGTGCTGGTGCGAGACGGGCGCGTGGCCGGCTTCCTCGATTTCGGCGACATGGTGCATTCGGCCACGGTGTGCGATCTCGCCATTGCCCTGACCTACGCCATGCTCGACAAGCCCGATCCGCTGGCGGCCGCCGTGCCCGTAGTCGCCGCGTATCACCGGCGGCTGCCGTTGACAGCTGTCGAGATCGATGCGCTCTATCCACTCACCACCGGCCGGCTGTGCATGAGCCTGTGCTACGCCGCTTATAATGCACGCGCCAAGAGTGGCGACGCCTATCAGCTCATCTCGGCCGGGCCAGCGAGCGCACTGTTGCAGAAATTGTCCGACATACCGGGAGCAAGTGCACGAGCCGCCATGCGCCGAGCCGGTGGAATATCATGACCCATAGCACCGAAAGCACCGCGGCACTGCTCGCCACACGCGGCCGGCTCATCGGCCCCAGTCTGAGCGTGGGCTACCGTCAGCCGCTGCACCTGGTACGCGGCACGATGCAGTATCTGTTTGACTCCGCGGGTCGCCGTTACCTCGACGCCTACAACAATGTGCCGCACGTCGGTCATTGCCATCCGCAGGTGGTGCGAGCCGCGACCGAACAGCTGGCTTTGCTCAACACCAACACCCGCTATCTGCACGAGAACCTGGAGCAGTTCGCTGCGGCGCTCACCGCCACGCTGCCCGAACCGTTGCGGGTCTGTTACTTCGTGAACTCCGGCAGCGAGGCCAACGAACTGGCGCTGCGCCTGGCGCGCACCCACACGCGGGCCACCGATCTGATCGTGCTCGATGCGGCCTATCATGGCAACACGACCACGCTCATCGATATCAGTCCCTATAAGGCCAACGGCCCCGGCGGGCAGGGATGCCCGCCCTGGGTGCACGTGGCGCCATTGGCCGATGTCTATAGGGGCCAACATAAATCCGCTGATCCGCAGGCGGGGACGAAGTATGCGCAGGCGCTGGGCGATCACATCGGGCAGCTGGCGGCCGACCGCAAGCCGCTGTGTGGATATATCGCAGAGAGTTGTCCGAGCGTAGGCGGCCAGATAGTGTTTCCGGATGGCTATCTGGCGGCGGTATATGCGCTGGTTCGCGCGGCCGGCGGCGTGTGCATTGCCGATGAGGTGCAGACCGCTTACGGGCGCCTGGGGAATCATTTCTACGGGTTCGAGCAACAGCGCGTAGTCCCCGACATCGTCGTGTTCGGCAAGCCCATCGGCAACGGCTATCCGCTGGGGGCGGTGGTCACCACCGCGGAAATCGCCGCGTCATTCAACAACGGCATGGAATTCTTCAGCACCTTTGGCGGCAGCACGGTCTCATGTGCGGTGGGAGCAGCGGTGCTGGAGATCGTCAACCAGGATGGCCTGCAGGCACATGCCTTGAAGGTCGGCGCGCATCTGCTGTCCAGGTTGCGTGTACTAGCCACGCGTCATGAGTTGATCGGCGATGTGCGGGGTTCTGGCCTGTTTCTCGGAGTCGAGCTCGTCGGCAACCGTGCAACTCTGGCACCGGCCGCCCACGAAGCCGCCGAAGTCGTCAATCGCATGCGCGAAGCGGGTGTGCTGATTGGTACGGATGGGCCGTATCACAATGTGCTGAAGATCCGCCCGCCGCTGCCGTTCGGCATCGAAGACGCCGACGTGCTGGTTGAATGCCTGGACCAGGCGCTGGCCGGCCTGGCAAGCAATGGCGGCTAGCATCGCGGTTCCGACAACTGCTGTCGAACTGGATCAGGTCCGGGAGCTGATGCGGGCCTTTTCAGGGTGGCAGCGGCAGCGAAATATCGAAGACATTCAGCTCGTAGACCAGTACTTCGATGCTGCCGCATTCGCGGCCGAGCTGGCCTCGCTGCCGGGCAAGTACGGCCCGCCGCATGGTCAACTGCTGCTGGCCACGCTGCATGGAGACGCAGCGGGCTGCGTGGCGCTGCGCCGGATCGACCCGGACAGTTGTGAAATGAAGCGCATGTTTGTCCACGCCCGTTTCCAGGGGCGCGGAATCGGGCGGGCGCTGGCACAAGCCATCATCGCCGAGGCCAGGCTGATGGGTTACAGCACCATGCGCCTGGACACCAGCGTTCGGCAGATCGAAGCCCAGTCGCTGTACGCAGGCCTGGGATTTCGTCGCATCGAACCCTACTATGAGTTGCCAATGCGGCTGCGCACCTGGCTCGTGTTCATGGAGCTGGAACTCTCCCGGTCAGATGGCTGACAATGCGCCAGACTGAACAGCGGAGCCCATGAGTGCCCATCGCCAACGCCATCGCGAATGCCTACGACGACAGGATCCGTGCCGAGGCCTATGCCGAGCTCGAATTGCACGGCACGTACTACCTGGCATTTCGTGACCTGCCGGCAATCATCGGCGAACACGTGCGCGGCATGCGGGCCCTCGACTTCGGCTGCGGAGCCGGCCGTTCAACACGCTTCCTGCGCAGACTCGGCTTCGACGTCGTCGGGGTGGATATTTCCGAACAGATGCTCAGGCTGGCACGTGAACGCGACCCCGCGGGTGAATATCAGCTCCTGCCAGGCGGCGATCTGGGCGCGCTGGCGGCGAACAGCTACGATCTCATTCTATCGGCCTTCCCTTTCGACTATGTCGCCACGCGCGAGCAGAAGGTCGCTCTGCTGGTTTCCCTGAAGCGACTGCTGAAGAAACATGGGCGCATCGTGAACCTGGTATCGAGCGCCGATCTCTACGTCAACGAGTGGCTCTCGTTCTCCACGCGGGAGTTTTCCGGAAACCAGAGCGCGCGCAGCGGTGACAAGGCCCGCATCGTCATGCTCGACGTCGAGGACCGGCGTCCCATAGAGGACATCCTCTGGACACATGATGACTATCTCGATGTCTACCAGCGAGCGGGGTTGCTGGTGCACAAGACCTACCGGCCATTGGGCAGGCCGGGCGAAGCATTTGCGTGGGGAACCGAACTGACGATAGCGCCCTGGTCGATCTACATGCTGGGCGCCGCAGCGGCTGCCGGGCGATGAACAGCGGAGGATTGCCATGATCACGCACTCTGGTGGTTGCCACTGCGGACGGGTTCGCTTCGAGGTCATAGCTCCCGCGACACTGAAGATACTCGAGTGCAACTGCTCGATCTGCAGCAAGACCGGCTTCAGACACCTGATCGTGACGGCGGAGCGCTTCAAACTGCTGTCGGGCCAGGATGCACTCACCACCTACACATTCAACACCGGCACGGCAAAACATCTGTTCTGTTCAACCTGTGGTGTCAAATCCTTCTATGTGCCGCGCTCGCATCCCGACGGCTTCAGCGTCAACGTCAACTGCATAGACTCAGATACGATTGCCGGCGTGTCGGTCACTGCCCTCGATGGCCGCAACTGGGAAGCACAGTTTCCTGGTGGCCGGGGGGAGCATGATGAGTAGCCATTCCACTGGCCGGATTGCCAGGTGCTGAGTACCATCGCGCTGTTCGCCAGCTCCCGTCGCCACGGCAACACGGGGCAATTGACCGACCAGATCGCGCAGGCGCTGGAGATCGAGGTGATCGATCTGGGCGATAAGCTCATTTCCGCTTATGACTACCAGCACCGCAACAGAAGCGACGACTTTGAAGGCGTGATGGCGCGCATCCTCGAGTTTGATCAGATAATCTTCGCATCGCCCGTTTACTGGTATGCGGTGAGTGCGCCCATGAAGACCTTCCTGGACCGGATATCGGACTTCCTGGATCTGCCTGAGCTGCTCGCGCAGGGGCGCGCCCTGCGGGGCAAGCATGCCCATGTGGTGTGCACGTCGATTGTCGATGAAGTGCCACCTTCTTTCATCAATGCACTCCAGGAGACCTTCAGTTACCTGGGCATGCGTCCTGGCGCCATCGCGCATGCGAACTGCACTGACGGCTACAAGCCAGCCAGACATGAAGGCGAAGTAAAGTCATTCATTCGCACTGTAAGGAACTGCTCTACATGACGCACCGATCGTTCCAGCAGCAGGCGCTCGGTCTGGCCGGCTGGCTCGCGGCCAGTTTCCTTGCCGGCGGTCTTGGGGCCATGGCCTCCGTGAGTGCCGGCGCCTTCTACGCCGGGCTGTCGCAGCCGGCGTGGGCGCCACCCGCGTGGCTGTTTGGTCCGGTCTGGTCAGTGCTCTATGTAATGATCGGCGTGGCGGCATGGCTGGTCTGGCGCAAGCATGGATTCAGTGGCGCAACTACAGCGCTCTGGCTGTACGGCGCCCAGCTGATCGCCAACGCGCTTTGGACCTGGTTGTTCTTCGTGTGGCACCTGGGCGCACTTTCGCTGGCCGAGATCATTCTGCTGTGGCTGTTGATCATCGCCACAATCGGCGCCTTCTGGCGCCTGCATCGGCTCGCCGCATTCATGCTGGTGCCATATCTTGCCTGGGTAAGTTTTGCCTCGGCACTGACATACTCGCTGTGGCGGCTGAACGCCGCGGTTCTGGCCTAGGGCGCCACCGGCCATGCCCCTGAAGTCCATCACTACCAGCTGGCCGCTGTTGCTCGGCATGGGCATCCTGATGCTGGGGGCTGGCCTGCAGAGCACGCTGCTCGGCCTGCGCGCCACGCTCGAGGGATTTCCGACGACGATCATCGGCATCGTCATGTCGTGCTACTACGTGGGGTTTCTGTTCGGCACGGTCGCCGCGCCGTGGCTGCTGCGGCAAGTCGGGCATATCCGGGTATTCGCAGCCCTCGCGGCGGTCGCTTCGGCGGCGATTCTGGTTCAGGGCGGCTTCGTCAATCCCTGGACCTGGGGCGTTATGCGACTGGTATCGGGGCTCTGTTTTGCAGGTATCTACGTGGTCGCGGAGAGTTGGCTCAACGATCGCGCCACTCGCTCCAATCGCGGCCGGCTGCTCGCGGTATACATGGTGGTGCTGTATGTCGGCCTCGGTGCAGCGCAGTTCCTGCTGATACTCTCAAGCCCAAGCACGCCGACGCCATTCATGCTGGTCTCGGTGCTGATTTCGCTGGCCATGGTGCCGATCGTCGCCACCGCGCAGCAGGCGCCGGAGCTGTCCGCGCCACGCAATGTGCGCTTGCGCGAGCTGTATGGCAATTCACCGCTCGGTGTTGTCGCAGTCACCGTGGCGGGCCTGATATCGGCCATCATCTTCTCGATGGGTCCGGTATATGCGCGGCTCAGCGGCCTGGGAACCAGCGGCGTGGCCACCTTCATGGCGGTGAGCATTCTGGCGGGGGTGATAACCCAATATCCGGTCGGCCGGCTATCGGATCGCATGGATCGCCGTACGGTCATCGCCGCCGTCGGTGCGCTCGCTACCGTGGTTGCCTGCAGCATCGTCGTGTTCACAGCAATGCCGCCGGCACTGTTCCTGACGCTGACCGCGCTATTCAGCGGCTTCGTACTGACGCTCTATTCCCTTGCGGTCTCGCACGTCAATGACCACCTTGAACCGGCGCAGATGGTTGCCGCCAGTGGTGCGTTACTGCTGCTCAACGGCGCCGCCGCGGCGCTCGGGCCGGTGCTGGCGGGCGGCCTGATCGCCGCCTTCGGGCCACCGGCCTATTTTGCAACCCTGGCGACCCTCACCGGTACGCTCACCATCTACGATCTGTGGCGCAAGAGCCGGCGCCGGCCGGTGCCAGCCAAACAGAAAGGCCCGTTCCTCAACGAGCGGCCCAGGGCCTGAGCGTGTCATTTCTTGCTACACTGCGCGCGCTTCAATTTCCGAGTGACAGCAATCACCGATGCGTAGATCGATAGTCTCCTTAGGGCTGGCACTGCTGATCGCGGCGGTGCCGGCGTTGGCACGCCCGCAACACGCCTTGCAGGTTCAGCCGCAGCTGCGTTCCAGTGCCTTTCTGGTCATGGAC
>JBAVRE010000313.1:0-3570 GCA_049694695.1 Steroidobacteraceae bacterium
GATCACCGCTGGCAAAGTCAGCGCTGGTGGCGTCGGCATGGAGGTGGCAAAGGGCCTGGCTATCGGCTGGCGCAGGATTGCGGATTAACCCAAACGCGGGAGTTGCCGCTCTCGTGATCTTGCGTGAAGCGGTCATTGGTAAAGGGCAGCTTCGGGTCAATCTCGTGTGTTTCCATGCCTCCGGATCTGCTGCCCATGCGGCGATGACGCCCGCTACTGCAGCAACCAGGACAGGACGCGGCTGACGGGTCCGGGCGGTTTCGGCGACAGCCGCTGCACCAGCAAGCGCGTGCGCGCCAGGTGCGCTGCGAAGGCCCTGATCTGCTTGATGTCCCGCAGACTGTGGTTCGGCGCCATACGTCCGGCGGCTAATTCCCTGCGAATGACCGCGTCGGCGGTCTTTGGGCAAACCTGGTCGTTCACCAGGCATTCCTTGACGATGAGCAGCGAATAGCTGTGGCCGCGTATCTCGCGAAAATTCTCGAGTTCCTTGGGATTGATGGCTTTTTCGGCCATGTTCATGAGCGACTGATTCAATGCCAGCAGTGCGGCCCGCCGCTCGCTGGAGCTTGCCTGTTCGAACTCGTCGTGAATTCGCACGCGGATCTGCCGCCAGTTGGCAGCCGCATCAACCGGGTTTTCAGGCGCCTGGCCGATCAGGTCGTTCTTGATCATGTCTGCGGGTTCGCCGAGGAAAGTCCAGCGCTATTATCCGGCGGCGCGCTGCCGGAGTGCGGCACCAGGTCACACTGTCCGCATTTGCCCCGGTCGCGGCTTGCCGTGGTGTTTCAAAGGGGTGGTGGGGCCGAGCCCAACCCATTGTCGCGCCAATGAAATGACCCTTGTCAGTCAACCATGTCCGCAATGCTCCGCGGAGTGGAGTGGTCGCCTCCCAAGCCGCCCCCGGGGGCGTCATTGATCGTAAGGTGTTAACCGGCGTCGAAGATTGACCACCCTGGTCACTCGTCAGTGCCGGTTTACACAGCCTCGCCTAACGACACTCCAGCTGCCACTCCTTAAGGACCGCGGGGTCGGATGGCGGCGCCTGTGCGCACGTCGGTTGTTCAGGCGCAGGCGTGGTGCGCGATGGCGCCGTCTGGTGCGGTGAAATCAACAGCGTGGGCAGGAGAGTTTTCAGTGGCGCATACAGCCCACCGCACAGGCCAATCAGGCAAAGCAGCGTAACGGCGGCTGTGACTGGCGGACTGGTGGAAAACAAACGACGCAGGCCGCGCTGTATCAACCAGGCAATGATGCCGGTGCCCAGCACGCCAATGACAATTCCGCACAAGGCCCACAGGCTGGCGAGAATGGCTGGTGCGGCGGTATCCCTGTTGAGGCCCGGCTGGCTGAAGTACAGATTGAATCCCAGGGCAGCGCCCAGATATGCGCCCGGCAGTGGCCAGCCCAGTCGCATCAGCCAGACGGGCCATCGGGCGGCCGGCTCACTTCCTGTCATTGGCTTTCCTGGCCTCGGCCGGGCTGTTGAGCAGCAACTCGGCTTCCTCCATGCGTCGCTGCACGCTGGTGCGTCGCTGCAGCTCGCAGGTCGGAATGTCTGTATTCAATACAAGCTGAAAGGTACCGCCAAAAACCACGCGCAGCGTCAGTTGTGACAGGGGTAGCAGGCGCCTGTGCGGATCCCCGGGCAGCGGATTCACTTCGCTCACTACCATGCTCTGACGCTGGTTGTGCCAGCGAATCCTGGCCCCCACCCAGTCGCCGCTCGGGCTGCTGATGAGTACGGTTCCAAGCCCGTCGGGCCGCAAGCGCATGAAGCAGAAGTTGTCATTGGCCCCCATGCCAACCCAGTCGCCGGAAAAAAAGGCCGGGCTGCTATCCAGTGGTGGCGAGAGCGCAAAACCAGAGCTTGCAGCGAGCGCGCCAACGAGGATGCAGACCAATCGGAACCCATTCATGTGACTATCCCGCCTGACAAATTGCTGCCTCATGCCCAGCCTTTGAGTCTGTCCGCTTCGGCGTGGCATCGTCAATTGTATTGCGCTCGTCATGGCACCGTCGGAGTCGATGCACTACGATGGACTTATCGCTCGCGTCATCTCTGGAGTCAGCGCCATGCTTCAATTGCTGCGAATCAAGGCCACCTCTGCATTGCTGCTGCTGACCGCGAGCTTAAGCTTGGCCGCCACATCGCCAGGCGCTCCGGCTGATCGCGTCTACCGCAATGGCGTGCTGTTCACCGCCGCTGCCGGCACCTCGCCGGCCGAGGCGCTGGCGATCCGTGACGGACGGATCATCTACGTCGGCAGTAGCCGCGGTCTCGAGCCGTACGTCGGCAGCGCGACGGTCAATGTCGATCTTAAAGGGCGTTTCCTGATGCCGGGACTTGTCGACGGGCACATGCACCCGCTGGAAGGCGGCACGGTGCTGCTGAAGTGCAATCTCAATTACGCCTCGCTGACGGTCGCCGAGTTTCAGCAGCGGGTGCAGGCCTGTCTCGATCAGACGAAATCCGCGGAGCCGGATGGCTGGCTCGAGGTCGCCAGCTGGTTCCAGGAGAGCATGCGTCCGGCCGGCGTCAAGACCAGCCGTGCGACACTCGATGTGCTGAAAACCAGGCGCCCGATCATCGTACAGTCCTCGTTTGGTCACACGGTGCTCGCCAACTCGCGCGCGCTGAAGCTTGCGAAGATTACCGCTGCGACGCCCGACCCGCTCGGCGGCAAGATCTGGCACGATCCGGCCGGCGAGCCGACCGGGCTGCTCGAAGACGCTGCGTTCGATGTATTCCGGTCGCTCGTGCCGCGCCCTACGAGCGCGCAGAACGTGAAGGCCGCCGCTGTGGCGCTCAAGGCCATGAATCAGCAGGGCGTCACGAGCTTCCTGGATGCGGTTGCCGAGCCCGAAGACCTGGCGGCGTTCGCAACGCTGCGCAAGGCCGGCAAGCTTACGGCGCGGGCGCACTTCGCGCCGCCCATCACTCCGGCCGAGGCGGCCACGGTCAGCGCAGCAGTGGCGCGCGTGGTTTCGCTCCGCAGGCAATATGACGAAGGCGCGATCGGGCGTGCGCCGGGGATCACCGTGCGCAACGCCAAGCTGTTCCTCGACGGCGTGATCGCCGCCCCGGCGTTGAGCGGGGCGGTGCTGGAACCCTATCGGCGCAACGCCGGTACCGCCGATCATCCGCAGTGGGTGTCTGGCGATACCCGTGGTCCAGCCGTGTACTTTCCGGCCGAGGCGCTGGCCCGAACCCTGGTCGCACTCGGCCGGGCCGGCATCGATCCCCACATGCACGCCGATGGCGATGCCGCTGTCCGCGCGGCGCTCGATGGCGTTGCGGCGCTACGCAAGGCACTGCCTGCCGCCGACATCCGACCGGCCATCGCGCATGATGAAATCGTGGCGCCGGCGGATTTTCCGCGTTTCAAGGCGCTCGGTGTCATTCCGGTGCTGTCGTTGCAGTGGGGAAAGCCGGCCGGCGACACGCTGGGTCTGAAGGATTACTTCGGACCTGAGCGCATGAAGATCCTGGAACCCGCGGGCCTGCTGGCAGCGGCTGGCGCCCGTATCGCCTTCGGCAGCGATTGGCCCGTTGATGCGCTGGACGAG
>JBAVRE010000314.1:0-3247 GCA_049694695.1 Steroidobacteraceae bacterium
GGCCGGCGCACTCTGTTCGGCAATCTGTTCACTGCGCACCACGGCACTGTCGGGTTTGTACTGTTCGTGTGACTCTTCATTTTCCATGGCATCCAGATCCACGGTCACCTGGGCGCGCACCCGGCCGGCGCCAAACAGCGGTGCCAGCAAAGCCTCGACACGCTGCGCATAGCTTTCCTCAATGCGCTGCGCGGCCGCGAAGCGCTCGCTCTGCATGGTGGCCTGTGGTGAACCTGCCTGCGTGAGCAGGCGGCCCTGCTGATCGACGATGGTCACCTCGTCGGCGCCCAGATCCGGAATACTCGAAGCCACCAGATGAACGATGGCCTGCACCTGTTCGGGTTCCAGGCGGCCGCCCGGTCGCAACTGCAACATCACCGAGGCGCTGCCCGGGCGCCGTTCACGTATGAATGCCGATTGCTGCGTGATGGCCAGATGTACGCGCGCCGCCACTACCGACTTGATGGTCGTGATGGTGCGCGCCAGTTCGGTTTCGAGCGCGTACTGGTAACGCGCCGTTTCCATGAACTGACTGACGCCGATGCCCGAATCCTTGTTGATCAGATCCAGACCGCTGTTGCTGCTCTCCGGCAAACCCTGCGAGGCGAGCTTGAGTCGCGCTTCACGCACCTGCGCGGCGCTTACCATGACGGCGCCGGTAGAATCATTGAGCTTGTATTTGATGCCCGCCGTCTGCAGCGCCTGCACCACCTGGCTGGCGTCATTGGCCTCGAGATTGCCGTACAGCACACTCCAGTTCGGACCCTGCCACCACAGCATTACCGCCACGCCGGCCGCTACTGCGGCAGCAATGCCAATCAGCAGCAGGAACGGGCGCAGGCTGAAGACCGGCGCATGCGCGACATTGACGATTTGATCATTGGCCATAATTCAGATCCATCTAGATGGGCATGTTCATGATTTCCTGGTAGACGTTTACCAGGCGATTGCGCACTTCAGTCAGCGCACGGAATGAAACCGAAGCCTTCTGCGATTCGAGCATCACCTGTGCCAGATCGACACCCGCGATGCCACGTTCGAATGAGTCGGCCATGGTGGCCGCAGTCTGCTGGCTGCGATTGACCGCCTCGATTCCCTGCTTGAGCATTTGCCCGAAGCCACCGCCACTCACACCAGTGACGGTGCCCGGCTCGGAGACGCCCCCGGCCAGGGGACGCGTCGGCTGCAGACCGTGACTGGAGAGGCTGCGGATCTGCGCCAGCACCTGATTGATCTGCAGCTGACTCATGCTGCGCTACCGATGAGTGCGAGGCCAATTCCGGCGGCACGCATGCGCGCCAGTTTGTAACGGAGCGTGCGTGGACTGATCCCCAGGCGCTCGGCGACGCGCTCACGACTGCTGCCGTTGCGGCGCAGCGTGTCCAGTATCAGCTCGTATTCTGCCGCCGCGCGCGTCTGCGCCAGGTCACCATTGACGACTGGGGCGGGCGCTGCCGCCGGAGCGGCGGCCAGCTCCGCGCTGCTGTCAGCCGGCCCGAAGGAAATATGTTCGCATTCGATCACGGCACCCTCGCACAGTACCAACGCGCGCTGCATGACGTTTTCGAGCTCACGCACATTGCCGGGCCACGAGTAGGTCAGTAAGCGTTGGCCGGCCGCGGCGGACAGCGCTGGAATGCGCGCGCCCGGCAGGCACAGGCTGGCCAGCAGTCGCATGGCCAGGGGCAGAATGTCGGCGCGCCGGGTACGCAGCGCGCTGATTGCCAATGGGAACACGTTGAGCCGATAGTAGAGATCTTCGCGGAAGCGCCCGGCAGCGACTTCCTCGCGCAACCGTCGGTTGGTGGTCGCGAGCAGCCGTACATTGAGCGCGATCGGCGCGCGCGCGCCCAGCCGCTCCACTTCGTGTTCCTGCAGTACCCGCAACAGCTTGGCCTGCAGGGCCAGCGGTAGCTCGGATATTTCATCGAGCAGCAGTGTGCCGCCCTGGGCCTGTTCGAATTTTCCCGGGTGCGCGCTGTGAGCGCCGGTGAAGGCGCCGCGCTCCCAGCCGAACAGCAGCGCCTCGAGCATATGTTCCGGTATCGCCGCGCAATTGACCGCGACGAATACGCCCTGCTGCCGCGGCGACTGGCGATGGATGAAGCGCGCGAGAACTTCCTTGCCAGTCCCCGACTCGCCGGCGATCAGCACCGTGCATTCGCTGCGGGCGACGCGCCGGGCAAGTTCCAGTAACTGCAGTGATGCCACATCGCAGGCCACCGGATCGGCGCCGTGAGAGCTGGAAAACGGAGCGGTTTGCATGCAAGCTTGCCTGTATCACTGGTCGACTGCCAATGAATAAAGCAATTTGCGTGCCGGGCTGAAGATGTGAACGAAGTCTCAGCGGCAGGGCATTGCCGCTCCCGGCCGTCAAGTTCCCGTCGCGGCAACTTCTCCGGCGACCAGGCCATACTTGCGCAGCTTCTCAACCAGCGTCGTGCGCCGCAGTCCCAGCAGGCGCGCCGCCTGTGCCACCGTGCCGTGGGCAGACTCGAGCGCCTGGCCGATCAGGCGACGCTCGAGATTTTCAAGATAGGCGCGCAGGTCCATGCCCCCGGCCGGCAGATCGGTGGGCGCCTCGGCGGCTGGTGAGGTGCACAGCAGCTCAGCCACAACGCCAGGCGACAATTCATCGGCCGGCTCCGCGCACTGGTCATCATCGAGATTCGTCAGCTCTGCCAGCGGGTCGAGCGAGCCTTCAGGCGTGCGCTCATCCTGCTGCACGGGCGGCGTCCAGCCCAATGGCTGGTAGCGCGCCGGCAGATCACCGATCGCCACGACCTGGGCGCCGCACTGCACGCCGAGCCGTTCGAGCAGATTGGCCAGCTCGCGCACGTTGCCAGGCCAGCGATACTGCTGCAGGGCTGCCAGTGTTTCCGGCAACAACCGCACGCTGCGGCCGTGCGTCGCCTGCACGCGCTCGCTCAGGGTGGCAATCAACAGCGGCAGATCGGCGCTGCGTTCGCGCAGCGGCGGCATTTCAACCGGTACTACATTCAGCCGATAGTACAGGTCCTCGCGAAAGCTGCCTTTGGCGATGCACTCTTCAAGATTGCGATGCGTGGCGGCGATGATGCGCACGTCGCAGCGCTGCGAGCTGCAGGCGCCAACACGCTCATAGATACGCTCCTGCAGCACGCGCAGCAGCTTGACCTGCATGGTCGGATTCAGGTCACCGATTTCATCGAGAAAGATGGTGCCACCCTCGGCGAGCTCGAAGCGGCCGCGGCGCAGGCTCAGGGCC
>JBAVRE010000315.1:0-21872 GCA_049694695.1 Steroidobacteraceae bacterium
GCAATCGGTACATTGAAGGCCCGGGCGGCGAGACGCGTGATCCGGTCAAAGCGTTCTTCAGGCAGGGTATCGAGAATGCACAGGGTGGACAGTGCGCGCAGGCGCTGTGTTTCATCGATTGGGGTCGGCGCGGCTTGCACAGCTTACAGCTCCTCAGGTCAATGCCCGGGTATCGGCCGCCGACGCACGGCCTTGAGCCGCTGCGGCACTTGACAATAATGCGAATTGCCCTTGAGCTTCAGTCCGGTCAAGATCGGGGCCGTAGTGAGCACCAACATGAGCACAGCAACTCAAGGATCCGCGACATGATGAAGAAACTTCTGTGCCTGGCGCTGTTCGGCACATGGCTGACACCGGCCCTGGCGACTGATGTCGGTGTGTCAATCAGCATCGGCGAACCTGGCTTTTACGGCCAGATTGATCTCGGCGACTTCCCGCGGCCGCGAGTGATCTATGAGCGACCGGTACTCATCCTGCGATCGCCCGCGTATGTGTCAGCGCCACCGATCTATCTGCGCGTGCCGCCCGGTCACGCGAAGCAATGGCGCAAGTATTGCGCCGGCTACGACGCCTGTGGCCGGCCGGTCTATTTCGTGCGCGACGACTGGTACTTCAATGAATATGTGCCGCGCTATCGGCGCGCCCATGGGCATGGCAGGGACCATGACAAAGGGAATCGCCACCGCGACAGGTGATCCCGCGGCGGCTCGCGCAGCGGGGCGCCGGTCAGCGAGAGCTACGGCGCTAGGCGCTGAACGATACCCGCAGATGAAAGCGCGCGTCATGAGTGCGAAAGTGCTCGCTGAACCATGACGACAGGCCGGCGACGAACTGCTCCTGGTTGAAGTCAGCGCCCTGATCGACGCTGTCCATCATATCGCGGATGTCTTCGAGCAGGCGCTCGTGATCGCGCTTGTGTTCCTGGCGCTGATCGTACTGGAGTTGGGCCATCAGCCGCTCCTCCAGGGCGAAGTGCGCGGTGGTGCGGGCATTGATTTCGCCCAGCGCCGCCTGGATCTCGCTCCGTCCGGCCGCGGCACCTGCGCAACTGGCCAGAGTCGCATTGATCAGGTCAATCAGCGCGCGGTGCTCATGATCCACCTCGGCAATGCCGGTGGAGAAATCCGGACGCCATTCGATGCTCTTCATGGGTTGACGCTGGTCACCGGATTTCAAAGCCCTGTTGCGGATCAAACTCAATGACCAGATTCCGGCCGGCCCTGAGCTCTACCGCCCGCCTGGTCTCGTAGTCGAAGCCGGCGTGCCGGCCCGAGTCACGCAATCGTACGTGCAGCTGCTGTACACCGGCCGGTACGCGAAATCGCCGGTACACGCTGGAGACGCCATCTTTCCACAGGCCGGCAGGCTGGCGCAATCCACCATAGACCAGCCGGCCGTCAAGCTCCAGTTCGACGTACACAGGCCACCGGCCGCGCGGACAGTCGACCGGGCGCTGCATGTTGGGCTGTCGCGCTGCGCGCTCGGCGTTGCTGAGCGGACGGCACGCCTGTACGCGCTGCGCGGCGTGCGTGAAACTCAGGGTAATTACCGATTCCTGCGCACCGAGCAAGCGGATCGACGGTGCGCTCGACAACCCGGCGATCAGTCCCGCAACCACCAGCAGTACCAGGGTCTGCATCGCGTAGCGAAGCGGCCGCGGCATGCGGGCCACGCGCGCCTGCCAGGGTTCGCGCCCGGCCACGACGCGGCCACGCGACAGCGCAGGCAGCAGGGCAAGAGCATCGCGGAACTGGTGCAGGGCGGTGGCATGCACGGCCGGCGAGGTGGCGCCAGCCCAGGAGAATGCCACGCGCTCACGCGTTACGCGCTCGCGCAGCTGTGGGTCGCGGACGCCGGCGATGCGCTGCTGTGTCCAGCGGATGCCCAGCCGGTTGTAACAGTCCCCTTCCCTGCAGCCCGCGAGCAGCACGCCCGCAGCCAGCTGGTTGTGCACGATGAAGTCAATGAATGGCGGCGGCAGCATCCCCAGGCAAGGCAGGTCGAAAACCGCTGCCCGATCCTCGGCCGAGACCCGGATCGTGGCGCTGTGCGTGCAACGAAACACGATCACTGGCAGCGGCCCGCCAGCCTGGCAGGCGCGCTCAATCTCATCACGGAGCCGCTCGACGGTGAGCTCGGGGAGCTCGATTCCGGACACCAGCGCACTCGCGCGCCGAAACGGGGTTGCCGTCGGACAGGAGCCGACGCAGATACCACAGCTCACGCACAGATCCGGATCGACGAGCGCTTCCTCGTTGTACGGGGTGCCATCGGTGCGCGCTCGCATGGTGATCGCGCTGAACGGGCAATCCGCGAAGCAGCGTGCGCAGCCATTGCAGTTTTCCAGGTTCACTAGCGCGACTGGCGCGGGCCGCTGGCGGGGCAGCCACGGCAGCAGTGCCAGCAGTAGCAGGGCCAGCGCCACGATTACCCAGAGCGCGCCAGCACCCAGCTTGTCGATCAGCGGATACGGGGCCAGGTAAAACCAGTCGAGGCTGACATGGGTGGCGAGCTGATCGAGGTCGGCGGGCGGCTGGCTCACGGCCGGCGCCAGCAGCGACAGCACGAGGAACCCGCCGAGTATCGCGTAGCTGAGCCGGCGCGGTGGATTGATCCTGGCGTGATTGTAGCGCTGGATGTGTATCCACATTGCCAGCAGCATCAGCAACGGCACGGCGATGTGCATATACACCATGAGCGTGAAGAAGCGGCCGCTGAGACTGGCATTGTCGAGAAAATTGCGGGCGATTGGCTCGGCGAATATGGGCAGGGCATCGAGCCACTGGGTGGTGCTCAAGGCGACGTATTGCGCCAGCCGGTCCCACACCATCCAGTACCCGGTAATGCCGCACAGGTACAGAAACATGATCGAGGGCAAGCCGGTGAGCCAGGCGAACCAGCGTTTGCCGCGCATCCGATCCAGCCCAAACTCACGCAGCAGGTGCGTGATGGCAACCAGCACCAGCGCATCCGAGGCGTAACGGTGGAAGCTGCGCATGATGCCGCCCGCCCACCACTGCCCGTGGGTGATCGCCTCGGTCGACTGGTAGGCCTGCACCACGCCGGTGTCGAAGAACACGTACAGGTAAATGCCGCTGACCACGACAATCCAGTACAGAAACCAGCCCAGCGCGCCGAGCTGGCACAGCGGATTGAACTGCGGGCCGAAGAGCGCATCGAAAGCGGACTCGATCGTTTCGAAAACCGCGCGGACGCTGCGTTTAACCCACTTCATGCCGGATCAGGAAGCGGCATCTGATGAGCGCGTCTGCTTCCAGGCCCGCACTACAAAGATAGAGATGGCGAGGGTACAGCTGAGGCCAATGACAATCTCAAGGATCAGTGAGTAGTCGAAGCGATAGCGCCCGCTCTTTGGATCATAAGTGGTGCAGATCAGGCGCACCGTGTTGAACCAGTCGGCTGCCGGACTTGCCACCGTCGCGGAGCCGAGCAGCAGCGACTTGAGGGGCTCGACGATCAGTGGCGGTTCGAAGTCCGGGCCGTAGACCTGGCGGAAGATGCGGCCCCGCTGGTCGACAATCGTAAGCTGCGCAAAGTGATCGAACCCGCCCGCCACAGGCACATAGACGAAGCCGGTGTCGGTCGCGAGCCGCGCGACCGTCGCCTGGTCGGCCGCGGCGAAGTACCAGTCCGCCAGCGCGACGCCGCGCTCGCGCGCGTAGCGGCGCATCTGCTCGACCGTGTCGACGCGCGTGTCGAAGCCAACCGTGACGATGGAAAAACTCCGACTGCCGAGCGCCTCGCGTGCCACCTTCGCAACTGCGCTGAGCCGCGTCGTCAGCGTCGGACAGGCGTAGGCGCAACTGGTGTAGATGAAGCTGATGATGAGCGGGCGGCCGCGCAGACGCGCCAGTTCCAGCGGTCGGCCGGACTGGTCTGTCAGGCGATAGTCGCCAAGCTGCCGGCCGATCGCCGCCTGGCTCAGGCGCATGGCCTGGGTCGGGTCTATCGCTGCCGCGGATGACAGGGCATCGCTCGGCCGGACGACACCTGGCACGAGCGCAAGCAGCAGCGCCAGCGCAATCACCTGACGCCACGGTTTCAGGCCAGGTCCCGCGAGCATGGTTCAGGCCGCAAATCTGCCGCCAATCACCGCGCTGCCGATCGCGCCCAGCAGCAGCAACCCGAGTTGCCACAGCGAGCCATGGAAATTGCTGTAGGCCACCGCTTTGGTGGGGGTGCGGACGAAGGCGATACTGGTCTTGAGGAACCAGGCGCCGCCTGAGAGCGCGCACAAGGTGTAGAACCAGCCATTTAATGTCATGGGCGGCAGCAAGGTCAGACTCACCAGCGCCACCGTATGCGCCAGCACCACCCAGGCCAGCGGCCGATCGCCAAGCAGGTTGGGCAGCATCGGTACGCGTGCCGAGGCGTAGTCGCGCTTGTAGCAGAAGGCGAGGCTCCAGAAATGAGCAGGTGTCCAGAAAAACAGCGCCGCCGCAAACACCCAGGCACTGCTGCTCAAGTGCGCACTGACCGCCGCCGCCCCGGAGAGGACCGCAAAGCTTCCGGCCAGTCCACCGACGACGATGTTCAGCCAGGTTCGGCGCTTGAGCCAGCTGGTGTATACGACCCCATAGGTTACCGCGCCCAGAAACACCTGCAGCCCCGCCATCCAGTTGAGCAGCGTACCGGCCAGCGCCGTCCCGGCTATGAGCAACGCGGCCACCGCGACCAACCAGCCCCACCCGCCACTCAGCTCGCCGGTGACGAAGGGGCGAGCGCGCGTGCGCGCCATATGTGCATCGAGGTCCTGCTCCATGAGCTGGTTGTAGGCGCCGGCCGCACCGGCCGAGAGGAACACGGCCAACGCCAATACCAGCAGCTTCCATACCGGCAGGACTGGCCCCGCCGTTACCGCCGCGCCCGCGATCGCGGTCAGCGTTATTTCCAGCGCGATGCGCGGCTTGAGGATCGAGAACGCCGCGCGCAGCGGCTGACGGCTCGCCTGATGCAAACCGGCGTACGCAGTGGCGAGGCCAGGCGGCGGCATGACGCGGTTACCTCAACGGCCAGACTTCGGCCAGATATTTCCAGTTGACGAAGTAATACAGGACAAAGGAGACAAAGAACACGCCGACGAGGATGATGGTGCCGGGAATCCGCGGCTTCTCGACGCTGCCATATGCGCCTACCACGGCCGGCCCCGATGCAGCTGCTGCAGCCGCCGGCCGCGTAGCCGGACTCTCCGCCACCTGCTTGCCGAAGAATACCGAGCTTACGACCACGACTATATACATGAGGCCACCGAGCCCAGCCAGCAAGGCAAATATGCCATTGAGCGTCAGCATCAGGAAGGCCGCCGTCGGGTAATGGTATGGCAGCGCCGCGTCGGCAAAAGTGATGTCCCAGTGCCGGCGTGCGACGCCGAGCGTACCGGCGCCCATCATGAACAGGGAAATGCCGGTCACGCCGATGGCGAACACATAAGGCTGCCAGCGTGCCAGCCGTGGAAAGCTCACTTGCCTCTGGAAAATGAGCGGAATCAACAGATAGGTCACAGCCATGAAAGCGAGCGTGGTGCCGGCCACCACCGTGCCGTGAAAGTGTCCGGGCACGTACAGGGTGTTGTGCATGATCAGGTTGATCTGCTCGGTGCCCATCACCACACCGGAGATGCCGCCCAGGAATCCGAACATCACCAGCGAGAGGAACATGCCGGCAAAGGCCGGATTGCCCCACGGCGCCTTGCGCAACCATTCGAACATCCCCTTGTTGAAACCGCGCTTGCGCTGCGCGGCTTCGATAGTCCCCGGGACGGTGAGCGCGTGAATCATGCTGCCAAGCACGGCCAGGTACATCGCATAGGAAGTATTGAAGATCTTCCACTCGGAACTCACACCCGGCTCGACCAGCAGGTGATGGGCGCTGGCCAGCTGCAGGAACAGGATATAGAGCAGGAAGGCGAAGCGACTGGCTTTTTCGGAAAGCGGCTTCGCCCCGAGAACGATGGCCGCAATCGCGTACCAGATCGCGACGTGTGCGGAAACGTTGATCTGCTGCGAGGAGTGGCCCATGGCCCACCACACCAGCTTGTACATCAGGGGATCGATGTTGCTGATCAGGCCGAGCGACCACAGGTAGGTTGGAATCAGGATGATGGCGCCCGAGGCGAGCGTGAACACCGCGATGATCGCAGCCGTGAGAGCACCAAAGGTCACCAGCGGAATCGAGCCCTGGTAGGTCTTCTCCTCCTTGGCGACCACCAGCGTCCCGAAGAAAACGCCACAGGCGATCAGCGCTCCCACCGCAAAGATGATCAAGGCCAGGTAGAAGTTGGGCGCTGCTTTCATGGGAACGTAGGACGTGAACATCACCGAGGACTGGCCCTGGAGCACGGTAACGTTGGCGAGCACAGCACCAACAACCATGAGCGCAAACGCGACCCACGCGACCCGCGGTGCCGCCAGCCGACAACCGAGCAGTACCGCGGCGGCGAAATACAGTACCGCGATCTCGAAGAAGATGATCCAGCACAGCAGCACGTCCAGGCCGTGTGCCGTGAGCGCCAGGTAGAACCAGTCCAGCGGCAGCAGATGCACATCCGGCCAGCGCGTCAGCGCCACCGAGAGCCCGAACAGTCCGCCGATTGCCAGAAAAATGACGGCGGCGACCGCGTTGGCGCGAATCAGGCTCTGCGCGCTCAGGTCAACTTTCAGGCCGGTGGTGGGGCAGATCCGAAATGGGTTGCTCGCGGTCATTGCAATCCCCTTAACTGTGATCGAGCACGTAGATGCGGCCCGCCATGGTGTGATGGCCAAGCCCGCAGTATTCATTGCAGACGATGCCAAACTGGCCAGCTTGATTCGGCGTGAGCGTCAGCACGTGCTCGTAGCCCGGCTGCACCTGAATATTGATATTTACCGGCTGCAGCGAAAAGCCGTGCGAGTAATCCAGCGACGAGAGATGCAGTCGATAACTCTGGTTCTTCTCAAACTCAAGAATCGGCCACCACATCCAGATGCGCGCGACCAGGTAGACATCGCTCCCTGGCGGCGGGTGCACGACCGGGAAGCCGGCCTCCTCGCGCACCTTGTACTTCCCGATCATCGAGTCAGCCTTGGCGGCAAACACTTCGGGGGTGGTGCGATAGGTGACATTGGCCAGGTTCTGCCGGCCGACCGCATGCCAATAGATCATCATGAAGAACATGACGAGGCCCCAAAGGAACGCGATGGTGATCCAGACGACCTCGACGCGCGGCATGGGCTGCTTCCACCACAGCCGATCCGATGGGGGCGAAATGGACATGGGCTATCTCCCTGTTTTGGCCCTATTTCGGCTCTATTGTGGAGCGAGTGGAATGCCGACCAATTCCATGATGCCCCACACGATGTAGAGCACGGTGGGCAGCACAACACCAAGAAAGAGCAGCAGAAAGTGGTTATCGAGCAGCCGTTGCATGAACGGCACCCGCTCATGCTCCGCTCCGGAAGCTTTGGTACTGGTCTCGCCGTCAGCTTCGCTCATTTCGGCCCCCACCTGGCTGAATGCTCGTAGTCCTTACCCGAACCTGCACCATCGCAGGCTAGGACAATCCTGAGTGCGGCGCATTGACGTGGATCAAGCGCGAGGCGTGTTCTGCTGCATCAATCGGCTCTACAATACAGAGAGCCATGACTATCACCTCGCAGCAAGCTCCCGAGATTGCCGTCTCGCAACCGGCCGAATCGCCGTCGCTGGATTTCTCCCGGGCGGAAGTCGTGCGTACGTTCTGGGTGGTCAACGATGGCGTCATGGGCGGCGTGTCATCGTCGCGGCTGCGTCCAGCGCCCGGGGCGATGCTGTTCGAAGGGGAAGTGTCACTCGAAAATAATGGCGGCTTCGCCTCCTTCAGGGGACCGGTGAGGTTTCCCACGCAGTCTGCCGCGCTGTTGCTGACGGTGCGCGGCGACGGGCGCCGCTACAGGCTGACGCTCAAACTCGTGGACGACTCGGGCGCGGCTCAATACCAGGCCGCATTCGTGGCACCGCCTGAATGGGCAACACTGCGTTTCCATCCGACCGACTTTGCAGCCAGCTTCCGCGGACGCGCCGTGGCGGCCCCGGTCGTGAGCTTCGCCGACGTGCGCTACGTCGGCCTGCTCATTGCGGATAAGCAATCCGGCAGGTTCAACATAGAATTGAAGAGCATCGCCAGTGTGGCTGGGGTGCAGCCTAGCCCGGGCGGCTGACGACCGAGGCGGTTGCGATCAGCTCGTCGAGCAACGCCATTGAAGCGCTGCCAGAACTGCCGAACGGATCGAGTTCAGCGCGCACGCCATACTTGAGCAGCAGCGACTGGTTGACCTTGGCGACGTTGACCTGCCCCATCGTCCAGCCACCAAAGCGGCGCTCGGTGATCTCCTCGTAGCTGAGGATGCGCACGCAGGTATGCCGCGGGTCGGCGGCGATGGCGTTGTAGAGCTCGCAGACTTCGTCACGACCGCCCTCGAGCACCTGCAGAAAAAGCTGGTCGTTGAAGCAGAGGATTCCGGTGATGCCGTGTCCCGGGTTGTGTTGCAGCGACTGGGCCAGGATCGAATTCTCGATCGAGCCATCGAGCGGTGCAACGCGTCGGCTGGCATAGAGCAGTCTTACGAGCATGGTCGGCTCACTCTTTTAGGTTGATGAGGGAGAGCAGCTCGCGGCGTAGCGCCGCGTCCTTGAGGAACGAGCCGCGCATCACGCTGTTGATCATCTTGGCACCGCGGTCCTTCACGCCGCGCCAGTGCATGCAGAAATGGTCCGCCTCCATGATCACGGCCAGGCCGTCGGGGCTCACCTTGTTCATGAGCAGGTCGGCCACCTGGGTAATCGCCTCCTCCTGGATTTGCGGCCGACTCATGATCCATTCCACCAGCCGCGCATACTTGGACAAGCCGATCAGGTTCGAATACTCGTTGGGCATCAACCCGATCCACAGCCGCCCCATGATCGGGCAGAGGTGGTGGCTGCAGGCGCTGCGCACCGTCATCGGCCCGACGATCATGAGTTCGTTGAGGCGCTCGGCGTTCGGAAACCTGGTCACCGCAGGCGGCGGCACGTAGCGGCCGCGGAACACCTCGGTCAGGTACATCCTGGCGACGCGGCGCGCGGTGTCCTGTGTATTGTGGTCGCTCTCGGTATCGATGACCAGGCTCTCGAGCACGCCCTTGATCTTGCCCTCGACCTCAGCCAGCAATGCCTCAAGCTCGCCCGGCTCGATGAACTCGGCAATGTTGTCGTTGGCATGAAAGCGCCGCCGCGCCTGAACCAGGCGCGCGCGCACGCGCGCCGACACCGCCAGCCCTGCGGTGTCGGTCGGCGCCTTTGGCGCATCATTACTGGAAGGAATCTTCATATGGAATACCAGGCACCGGTTTCGGCAACGCGTCGGCCACCAGTCATTTCATCCTGCGAAACTCCATGATGGTCAGAGCTATGCCGACCAGCATCAACGCAAAAACGGCAACACCGCCAATGAGTAGATCGCCGAACATCAGGGCTTTCTCCCCAGCAATGCAGTCAGCTTAAAGTAGATTCCAAAGCACAGTATCGATGGAACCCAAAGCGCCGTGAAGATCGCCTGCTCGCGATCCTTCAGGACAAACCACATATACGCCGAGATGACGAACGATATCATCACCGCCAGCAAAAAGAAAAAATCCGATTTTTTGAACATGTCAGTCCTCCAAGAATTCTACTTTTCAAGAAAGTCGACGATTCCATAGCCAATACCGCTCAGCAGACAACCCGTAATCGCCACCGAACCAATTACCCGTATGCCCGAAGAGATCCCGATCGCAAAATAATCTGCGTTGATAAGTCCGCTCAGGGCGAGTACCAGACCAGCGCAGCCGAGTGCGGTCAGCGAATTTCCGATCTTGATCAACGGCCCGTAGAGATAATTCATCACGCTGTTCAGGTGTCCTGCAGATCGAGCCGCGGGCGCTGTGGTTACTGAATCGCGCCGCCGGCGCGTTGAATTGCTACCCAAAACCTGGCCTGCTTACCGACCTTAACGGGCAGCACGCGCCAGTGCATGATGAATGGGGTGCCATCCTTCTTGTAGTTGATAGCCTGACCTTCGAACCGGCCGCCGTTCTTCAATGCTTCGCCCAGGCGCGCAATCACTCTCCGGTCGGTAGCGGGCCCCTGGAGAATTCGTGGCGTTTTCCCGATTACTTCCGACGGCGCGTAGCCGCTAAGCTTCTTGAATGCCTGGTTGGCGTAAATGATTTTTGCCCCGGCACTCGCATCCGTGATGAGGATCGAGTCATAACTGGCTTCCGTCAGTACCTGAAGGAGCTTCAGGCTGACAGGCGTATCACGCAGGACCATTTCCAAAGAACGAGACATTGAAGTTTTCTCCTGACGAGAGCGGGCGAACCAATTCGAATTGCTAATGTACACTGTTGAGTTCGTTTTGAACAGGCTTTCTGGAGAAATTATTCATTCTGACCCCATAATGACCATTATTATTTTGTTTATTGTGATAATATAGTTACAATTCAAGTTCATTAAGAGGCGACTGTGCCAAAGAATCCACGGAGTCCGGTCGGGGAGCCGGTTTACCGCAGCGGTGCGGTGGCACGGCTCACAGGTATCCCCGTGCAGACGCTGCGCGTCTGGGAGAGGCGCTACAACATTGTCGGACCACGCCAGAGTGCGACCGGCCAGCGCCAGTATTCGCCCGATGAAGTCACGCGCCTCACAGTCATCAAGCAGCTGGTCGACCTGGGACACGCCATCGGCTCGGTCGCCACACTCGACCTGGAGCGCTTGCTGTCCATGCTCGACACGGCGGCGCGTGCTCCGCGCCGTACGGCCGATGCCACTGTCGCAGGCGCAGGATTTCCGGTACGCGTGGCCATCGTCGGCGACACGCTCGCCATGCGCGTGCAGCACTATCGCCTGGCCGCGCTGCAAGTGGTCGCGGCAAGTCCGGATGCCGCTCGCGCGGGCGAAGCCCTGCGGGGCGTTGCCGCCGATGTCCTGCTGATCGAGTTGCCGACTCTGCAGCGCGAATCGGCGCAGGCAATCCGGTCCCTGGCCGAGCAGGTCGGAGCGCAGCAGATCATTGTCGAGTACGGCTACGGTCCGCAGCGCATCGAGCGGGAGCTTCGCGCGCTAGGCTGCACCCTGGCACGCGCGCCGCTGACTATTGACCAGCTGGAATTGCTGTGCCAGTTCCCGTCTGCCGCCCCGCGGGCCGGGGATCTCAAGCCTTTGCGCCGGCTTGATCCGGTTGCACCGCGTCGCTTCGACAGCCGGGCGCTCACCGAAATTTCCCTGGCCTCAGTCACCCTGAACTGCGAGTGTCCGCACCACATTTCCGAGCTGCTGGTGCGCATGGGCAATTTCGAGACCTACAGCGCCGAATGTGAAAACCGCAGTCCGGCCGATGCGGAACTACATCATTACCTGTTGCTGGTAGCGGGCAATGCGCGTGCCATGCTGGAGGAAGCGCTGGTGCGTGTGGTCGAAGCGGAAGGCATTTCGCTGCCTGCCTGAGACTGCGGCGCTTGATTGAGAAGAGGGATCAAACGTGGAATCAGTAGCCTCCGCCGAATTGTTTGCTGCCAGCGGCTGCGCCGTGGTATTCGGAGCCAGCGGCGGGATCGGCCGCGCCCTCGCGCTGCGGCTCGCTGCGCAACCCGGCTTTGCCGCCGTGCTGGGTTACTCGCGCAGCAGCGCAGTTGCCCTCGATCTGTGTGACGAGTCAAGCATCGAGGCTGTCGCGGCAGACGCGCGGCGCAGCGCAGTGGACCTGCGACTGCTGATCGACGCTACCGGTGTGCTCGATGGCGATGGTGTGGTCGCGGAGAAGACCTGGCGCCAGTTGGACCGGGCCGCGATGACGCGCGCGTTCGCAGTCAACGCTATCGGGCCGGCGCTGCTGATGAAGCATTTTCTCCCGCTACTGCCGCGTACCGGCCGGTGCGTGTTCGCCACCTTGTCCGCACGCGTTGGCAGTATCGGCGACAATCGGCTTGGCGGCTGGTACAGCTATCGCGCCTCTAAAGCCGCGCTGAACCAGATGGTGCGCACCGCGGCGATTGAACTGCGTCGTACCCGGCCCGAGGCACTGTGCATAGCCTTGCATCCCGGAACAGTTGCCACGCCGCTGTCGGCGCGCTTCGCGAAGCCGGGGCTCGAAGTTCAATCACCCGATACGGCGGCGCTGCGGATCCTGACGGTGCTCAACACGCTGACAGCGGAGTCCTCGGGAGAATTCTTCGATCAGCGGGGGCGGCCGATCGTCTGGTAGCAACCGTGACCAGCGCGGTCCCGTAGTTTATCCCACCAGGCGGGGCACGCGCGGCCGCTGCATAATGCCCCCATATCGCGCAGTGGGGAATCAGCATGGTCGTTTCATTCGTTGTCAATGGCGAGGCGCGCACCGTCGAGGCCGACGCTGACACGCCGCTGCTGTGGGTGCTGCGTGAGAACCTCGGTCTTACCGGCACGAAGTTCGGCTGCGGCATCGCGGTCTGCGGCAGCTGCACCGTGCACATCGACGGCGCTGCAGTGCGTGCCTGCGCGGTGCCGGTGTCAGCGGTCGAAGGCGCAGCGGTCAGGACCATCGAGGGGCTGGCTGGCAAGGACTCCCCGCATGCCGTGCAGGCCGCCTGGATTGCCAACCAGGTGCCGCAGTGTGGTTACTGCCAGTCAGGCATGATCATGGCGGTCAGCGCCCTGCTGGCGCGCACTGCGACGCCGACCGATGTCGAGATCGAAACGCAGATCACGAATATCTGTCGCTGCGGCACCTACGAGCGGGTCCGTCGCGCGATCCGTTCACTGGTCCCTGCCGGGGAGGTTTCCCATGGGTAAGTGGACCCGACGTGCGGTGCTGACTGCCGGCGGCGTAGTCGGGGGCGGCCTGGTGCTGGGCCTCGCGGAAGTCGCCTTCGCACCCAATCGCCTGGGGATACTCCCCAAAGCCGAAAGGAATGCTTCCTGGCTTACAGTGTGGCTCAGGATAACGCCCGATAACGTGGTGACGGTCATGGTGCCGCATTGCGAGATGGGTCAGGGCGTGCACACCTCGCTGACGATGATGGCAGCCGAGGAACTGGACGCCGACTGGTCGCTGGTGCGCATGCAGGAAGCGCCGGCGAAGGACGCCTTCGCCAATGCCCATGTGATTCGCAGTTTCCTGCCCTTCGCGATCCCGCCCTTGCTGGGCCGCGGCTTTGACTACGCCGCCTTCAAGATGGCGCAGTGGGTGGGGCTGCAGGTGACCGGCGGCAGTTCCAGCGTCCGCGGCACCGGCCGATATGGGATGCAGCTTGCAGGCGCGGCCGCCCGTGCCATGTTGATCGAGGCGGCTGCTGCCCGCTGGAAAGTCCCTACGGCCGAGTGCGATGCGAAGCTTTCGTACGTGCGGCATGCGCCCTCGGGCAGAAGCGCCACCTTTGGAGAACTGGCGAGCGACGCGGCGAAGCTTGCGCCGCCGCTGCACCCAACGCTGAAGGCGCGCGAGGCTTACACGATCGTGGGCACGCCCGTGCCGCGCTTCGACATACCGTCCAAGGTGAACGGTGCGGCACAGTACGGCATCGACGTGGTGTTGCCCGGGATGCTCTATGCGACGCTGCGCGCGGCGCCGGTTTTTGGCGGCAGATTGCGGTCGGTGGATACCGCCGTCGCTGCAGCCATGCCTGGTGTAAAGGCTGTCGTAAAGCTCGACGATGCGGTTGCAGTGGTCGCCGACGGCTACTGGCGCGCGCTCAAGGCTGTGCATGCGCTCAAGCCCGAGTTCGATGACGGTGGCAGTGGAGGCGTAGATAGTGAGGCGATCTTCGCCGCGCAAGTCCAGGCGCTGGCTGGCAAGGATCTGGGCAAAGCCGGCAAGGAAGGGGCAGGCGCTGCGGCGCTCGCCAAAGCTGCGCAGGTGATCGACGCCGAGTACCGCGTGCCCTATCTGGCGCACGCGACCATGGAGCCGATGAGTGCGACCGCACACTATGCAAACGGACGCTGCGAGGTCTGGGCCGGCACGCAGGATCCGCTCTCCGCGCGCAAGGTCGCAGCCAAGGCCGCCGGCCTCAAACCCGACGAAGTCTCGCTCTACAACCAGCAGCTGGGCGGCGGATTTGGTCGCAGGCTGCCTGGAAGTTTCGACTATATCGAACAGGCGGTGAAAATCGCCAGGGCACTCACACCCGTTCCGGTGAAACTGATCTGGAGCCGTGAGGAGGATATGCAGCATGATTACTACCGCGCGGCGTTCGTTGCGCAACTCAAGGGCGGTATTGACGACGCCGGTCGGCCGGTCGCCTGGGTCGCGAAGTTCAATGGCGCCTCCGAAGCCATGGCGGCACGGCCGCCCTACCGGATCGGGAATCTCGAGCTGCGCACCAGCGACGTGCATGCGCACGTACGCGAGGGGTCGTGGCGCTCGGTGGCCTTTACGCAGCAGTGTTTCTTCATCGAATCCTTCATGGACGAACTGGCGCATGCCGCCAGGCAGGATCCACTCGCCTACCGGCTCGCGGCACTGCAGGAATCACCGCGACATCACGCCGCGCTGGCAAAGGCCGGGCAATTGTCCGGCTGGGGCAGCCCATTGCAGGCTGGTCACGGGCGCGGCGTGGCGCTGGTGGAAGCCTTCGGCACGATCGTCGCCGAAGTTGCCGAGGTCGAAGTGACGGCGGAGCACACCATCAAGGTGCGCCGGGTGGTGGCGGTCGTCGACAGCGGCGATCTGGTAAACCCCGATACGGCCGCTGCGCAGATCGAGGGTGGCATCGTCTTTGGGCTGACGGCAGCCCTGTTCGGCCAGATCACCATTGAAAATGGACGCGTGGCGCAGAGCAATTTTCACGACTACCCGATGCTGACGCTCGCCAATTCACCACCCGTCACGGTGGAGTTCATTCGCTCCGGCGCGCCGCTGGGCGGCATGGGCGAGCCGGGCGTGCCACCGATTGCGCCGGCCGTCGCCAATGCCATATTTGCGATCACCGGCAAGCGGCTGCGCCAGCTGCCGCTGCAACCGCAGCTGCTGAGCGCAATGAGCTCGATTACATGATCGGTGGGACAGGCAGCCAACCATGACACCTCGGGACACTCTGCGCACCATGGTTGTGGTTAATCCCACCTCAGCCGCGGGCGCCACCGGGCGGCGCTGGGAACGCACGGCGCGCCAGTTACGCGCCGCGTTGGGTCCGTTCGAGCACGCCTTTACGCAGCAACCGCGCCACGCCACCAGCCTCACGCGGCGCGCGCTGCGCGACGGGTTCGAGATGGTCGTGGCAATCGGCGGGGATGGCACGCTCAACGAAGTCGTGGGCGGCTTCTTCGAGGCGGGGGTTGCGGTCGCGCCCGAGGCGCTGCTGGGCATTGTCGCACTGGGCACGGGTGCGGACTTCGCCAGAACAATTGGCGCGACCAGTCTCGAGCTCGCCTGCGAGCGGCTGCGCGGAC
Source organism: Steroidobacteraceae bacterium (assembly GCA_049694695.1). GTDB lineage: Bacteria > Pseudomonadota > Gammaproteobacteria > Steroidobacterales > Steroidobacteraceae > FEN-1191. The sequence continues at coordinate 15,418 of JBAVRE010000315.1, forward strand.
ACGCGAGCCGCCGCATCGATGTCGGCCATGCGAGATTCACCGATCATGCCGGCGCACCGACCGAGCGGGTCTTCCTGAACGTCGCCTCCTTCGGTTGCAGCGGCCAGGTTGCGCGGCTGGTCAGCCCCAGCCTGAAGCGCGCCAGTGGTTCGCTGGCCTTCGCGCTCGCAACCGTACGGGCGCTGCTCACCTATCGCGATCGGGTGGTCGCCATCCGGTTCGACGATGAGCTCTCACGCGAGTACTCGATCACCAACTGCGCGTTCTGCAACGGGCGGTACTTTGGCGCCGGCATGATGGTGGGCCCGGATGCCCTGATCGACGACGGCCGATTTGACGTTACTATCTGGTCGGGCTTCGGGCTTGGAGATTTTGTGCGCAAGCGTGGCGCGCTGTACAGCGGCGCCCATATTCACGAGCGCGGCGCGCAGTCCCTGCGGGCCAGTCGTGCGGAGGCGACGAGCCAGCGGGAAGTACTACTGGAACTCGACGGCGAGAGTGTCGGTCGCCTGCCGGTCCGGTTGCGGATACTCCCGCAGGCACTCCGCTTGAAGATCTGACGCTGCATGATGACAATCTTTGCCCTCTCATTACCCACACTTGGCAGGATACCGATGAAGCCCGTCCTCCATGTCCGCTCGCTCGCATTGTTCCTGCTCATGCTGCCCGGCACGCTGCCGTCCGCGCTGGCTCAGGATGCCGACGTGCTGTTTGTCGGTGGCACGATCATCACCGTCGATCCGCAACAACCGCAGACAGAGGCGATGTTGATCCGCAAGGACAGGATCGTCGCGATTGGCGCACGGGCGCAACTGGAACACGCCTATCCCAAGGCCCGTCGTCATGACCTGCAGGGACACACCGTGTTGCCGGGAATCATCGATTCGCACGCCCACGCCTATCAGCTCGGCCAGGATCGTCGCAAGGCAGTGCTGAATGGCACGCGGACGGTAGACGAGATGGTCGCCCGGCTCAAGGCCTTCTATCCGAATCCCGCGCCTGGCGAGTGGCTGGTTGGCGCGGGCTGGGACGAAGGCCTGTGGGCAACGCTCGGCTATCCGGATCGGGCGGCACTGGACAAGGCATTTCCGCGCAACCCGGTGCGACTTGAGTCCCTGCACGGGTTTGCGGGCTTCTATAACGGGCGTGCGCTCGACATCGCGGGCATCAATGCCACCACTCCCGATCCGCAGGTGGGGCAGATTCTTCGCCGAGCGGACGGCAACCCTACGGGCGTGTTGCTGACACTCGCGCAGCAGCTCGTCACTGCGCACGTTCCCGCGGAAACACTCGTGGAGATGAAGAAGAACATCGTTACGGGGCTGACGGCCCTGGCGCAGGTGGGCGTGACGTCCGTCCATGAGGCGGGCATTCCGCGCGAACGGGTCGCTGCCTTTCGTGCACTGGCTGCAGCAGGACAGCTGCCGATTCGCGTCTACGGAATGCTGGACGGCAACGATGTGGAGCTGATGAAGGAATGGTACGCACGCGGTCCGCTGATCGATCCGCAGGCCTGGCTGACGATTCGCGCGGTCAAGATATATTACGACGGCTCGCTCGGCTCACGCACGGCGCTGCTCGCCCAACCGTATGCCGACCAGCCCGAGGCGGCCAACATGACCGAACGCATAGCCCCGGCCACGGTTGCCTCGCTCGCGACGCACGCGCTCACGCGGGGGTTTCAATTGGCCACCCATGCCATCGGCGATGAAGCCAACGACCGCGTCCTGAACATCTACAGCGGCGCACTCGCTGCACATCCAGCCACCGACCATCGCTGGCGGATCGAGCATGCACAGGTGGTGCTGCCGGACTACTACGCGCGCGCGGCCACACTCGGAGTCATTTCCAGCATGCAATCCAGCCATGCAGTCGGCGACAGCAATTGGGCGGAGGCACGCCTCGGCCCGACGCGGATCAGATACGCGTATGCGTGGCGGCGGGTACTCGACGCGGGCGCAAGTCTGCTCATCAATTCAGATCTGCCGGGAGAACCCTGGGAACCGATGCAGACGCTCTATTTCGCGGTGACCCGCAAGCCGCTGGCCGGAGGCGCGTCCGTGGGCTGGTACGCAGATCAGGCGCTCAGCGTCGGGGAAGCGATCAGCGCGATGACGCTGGCGGGCGCCTATGGCGCGTTCCAGGAACAGCAGCTTGGTTCGCTCACGCCCGGGAAATTCGCGGATTTCATCGAGCTGGATCGCGATCCCCGTCAGGTGCCGCCGGATGATCTGAAATCGATCAGGGTGCTGCGCACCTGGATTGCGGGCAAGCTGGTCGCGCGGCGTAAGTGAAGTAGCGCAGCGCCGCTGCACGCCAAAGGCTGCCATCGCTCGCATACTACGTTTTTACAATCAATAACTTATAGAGTTTTCTTCACCTCCATTCCTGCATTCCCGGATCCTGCGGGGAGCGCGGGGCGATCTCAGTAAGCCCACGAGTCCCAGATTGCGCCTGGCCGTTGATACCCAGTCCACGAACTCCATCTGGCGGCTCAACTGCGACTCCGCGCGGCCGATAACCTTCCCGGCATATACATCCCGGCGAGGGCGAATCCATGCGCGAATCAACCGCCAAGCGGCCCAGGGCCCCGCACGTCGTGACGCTCGTCTCCTCGAGCGGCAAGAACTTGCCGGGTGCGCCGGCGCGCGCGCAATTTGGCGGTGCGCAATTCATGGACATCCACGCACTGCTGGCCGCACCGCAACCAGCGGACGCGATCGTGCTGCACCCGGGCAGCGCCCAGGAAGAGCATGACTGGCTCACCACCCTGCGACGAGATCCGCGCCTGGCGCTGCGACCGATCTATGCGCCGGCATTGGGCGAGGCCGCCGTTGCGGCCCTGCTCGATGGTGCGCCGGGGAACCCGGAGCAGCAGCGGCTCGACATCGAGGAGATCGGCGCACGACTCGCCGCCCTGCCGGCGCATGAACTGATCGACGACGAAGAACGACTGCTCGCCTATCTCTATTCGCGTCCATCCCGACTGATTGAGCCGCTGCCCGACTGGCGCAGCCCGCAGCTGTATCGCTACCCGCTGCTCGAAGCCTTCGACCGGACCGGCCAGCGCACCACTGATTGGACCCAGAGCCTCAAGCGGCGCGGTCTCATAGAGCGGGTCAGGCTGATCGATCGGGTCAGGCAGTGCGTGAGCTGTGCATCGAGCCATCTTAACTACCTCGATGAATGTCCTGCCTGCGGGGATCTGGATATCGGTGAGACGATCTTCCTGCACTGCCATACCTGTGGTCACGTCGCTGCGCAGGAGGCATTCCTGTCGGCCGAGGGGCTGAGCTGCGGGAAGTGCCAGGTGCGGCTGCGCCACATTGGCGTCGACTACGATCGTGCCCTGGAAACCTTCGGCTGCGCCGCCTGCGGCGCGCGCTTTGGCGAACCGCAAGTCCGTGCGCGCTGCCTCGATTGTGGCCGCAAGCAGCCAACGACCGATCTGGCCCAGCATTGCATCGAGTCGTTCCGGCTGTCAGAAAAAGGCGCGCGTGCTGCCAGAACCGGCAATGTCGGCGATCTGTTGTCCCTGATAGACGAAATGCACTGCGCCCATCCGGCATTGTTCGAGTACACGCTCGAGTGGTTGCTGAACCTGCGGCTGCGTCACAAGGAGGTGGCTTTCGGTGTCGTATGCATCCGGCTCGCGAACATCCGCGAGCTGATTGAAGCCGTTTCCCGGAGCCGCGCGGCGCAGCTGATCGACGGCTTCGCAAGGCGGCTGCGCGAACTGGTACGATCGACCGACCTGCTGATGCGCAGCGATGAACGGCATTGCTGGCTGTTGCTGCCGCAAACCGACGCGGTGGGCGTGCGCACGATCGCCGGGCGCATCGACGCGCTGCCTGTGCTGGCAACGCTGCCGGGCGGACTGCGACTCGAGCTTGGGCTGAAAGTCGTCGTTTCCGCCGACCTCGATCGCGAGCAGCGCAGCGCCAGGCTGCTGATGAGCGAAATGCTCAGCGGGCTCGACTGATGGATCTTAACGATCTGAATGTCGCGCTGATGACGCTGCAGCAGCTGCTGCGCGATCTGCTGCGCAGCGCCTGGGTCGACGTCGCCATGCGCTTTCTGCCATTCGTGCTGCTGTTCGAGATGCCCGTGCAGGGCGCCATCATGCTGGGCGTCGCGCGCTATGCATGGCGCCGCCACAACAGCCCACAGCAGCCCCAGGCTTACTGCCCGCCGGTGACCTGCCTGATCACCTGCTACGCGGAAGGTCGCGACGTTCACAAGACCATCGAGTCGCTGACCGAGCAGCTTTACCCGGGCCGAATCGAGATGCTTGCGCTGGTTGATGGCTCGCACCAGAACCAGGTGACCGCCGCGGCCGTGCGCGAACTGGTCGGCCGGGTCAACGCCAGGCCGCGCCGCCGACTTGAGCTGGTTGCCAAGCTGCAGCGTGGCGGCCGCGTCTCGAGCCTGAATCAGGGTCTCGCCCTGGCGCGTGGCGAGATCGTGCTGGCGCTCGATGGCGATACCTCGTTCGACAACGACATGGTCGCGCAGATTGTCAGGCACTTCGCCAACCCGAACGTGGTCGGCGTCTCGGGCAACCTGCGGGTACGCAATGCGCTCAAGACTATGGTTACGCGCTTGCAGGCCCTCGAATACATGTTGTCGATACATCTCAGTCGCACTGGCCTAAATGAATTCAACGCGGTAAACAACATATCCGGGGCGTTCGGCGCATTTCGACGGACCTTCCTCAGCAAGATCGGCGGCTGGGACAGCGGCACGGCCGAGGACCTCGACATAACGCTGCGCATCAAGAAGTACTTCGCGCGTTACCCGCATCTGAAGATCGAATTCGAACCGCGCGCCGTGGGCCATACGGATGCGCCCGAAACGCTCGGCCAGTTCCTGAAGCAGCGCCTGCGCTGGGACGGGGACCTGTCGTATCTCTACCTGCGCAAGTACCGCGATACGCTGCGGCCCGGCCTGCTTGGCTGGACCAATTTCATCGCGCTGCTGTGGACCGGGTATTTTTTCCAGCTGGCGCTGCCGTTCGTAGTGCTCTGCTACATGAGTTTTGTGTTCCTGATCTATCCGGCGGGCCACGTGATCGGTGTGCTGCTGTTTGTGTACCTGTTCTACTGGCTGCTGACCATCGCGATGTACGTCGAGTACCTGCTGGTGCTGTCGGAACGGCGGCGCAGTGACCTGCAGTTCTGGTGGGTGACCGCGCTGTTCCCCGCATTTGCCTTCATCACGAGAATCTGGAACGCAGTCGCGACGCTCGCGGAACTGATTACCAAGCAGCATCTGGACTCGAGCATGGCGCCCTGGTGGGTGCTGCGCAAGACGAAGTACTGACATGATCCGCAACATCAGGCAGTGTATTGTCGTAGCGTCAATAGCGCTGGTGGCTGGCCCGGCCGCGGCGAGTGGCGCGCTCGAGCTGCCGTCGCTCGAGTTGCAACTGCGGGCGACACCGCTGTTTCAGGCGCACCCGGCTGACGCCACGGACGGCGCCGGGTCTGCGCGGGGCCTGTGGGGCCGGGTCCGCGTCTATGGAAGTGGCGGCGCTGCGCGCGTCGACGAGGTCGTCGACGTCGGCAGGACCCGACACTACGACCAGGCGACGGTAACTGCCGGGCTCATGTGGCCGTTGCTTGGCAGCCGGCTGCACGCCGAAGAAGAGAGCAGCGAGCGGGAAACCGCCTGGCTCGAAGTACGGCTCGATATCGAGACGCGCCAGCGGCGCGCGCTTGCCGATCTGCGCCGGCTATATATCGAATACTGGTCGGCGCAGCAGCGCGAACGGCTGGCGGCGAACTTCCTGGCAGTTCAGCCGAACATTGCGCAGGTGTTGCGCGAGCGGACCTCCGCCGGGTTGCTGCTCGAGTCGGACCGGCTCGAGTTCATCAGCGCACTGGAGCGTGTCGAAATGGAGCGCCTCGAGGCCCACTCGTCGCAGCTCGCGGCGCGCGCCGCCTTGCAGGATCTGCTGACCAGTGACCTGCCCGACGGCCAGCTCGAACAGCCGCGTCTCGATGCGGTATGCCGCGACCTTGCTGGCGCGATCGACTCCCACCCCGAGCTGCAGTGGCTGCATGAGATAGCGGAGCGGGCGCAGTCGAGTCCGCGCAGTTCGAGTCTGTATCCGTTGCGCTCCGACGTGCGGCTCGGCTATGCACGCGCGCATGAGCGCGAAACCGGTCAGTCCGGCGGATCGGGCGTGATCAGCTGGTCCTTCGATTACCCGATCGGGGAGCGGGAACTGTGGCGTGCCGATCGGGCCCACGCAAGAATCCGCTCGGCCCGCGCCAATGAGGACTACCAGCGGCGGCGCGCCGACCTGCAGGACGAACTGAGGCGCATCGGCGCTCGCGAGGCAATCGCGCGCGAGCAGCTGCAATTTGCGGAGCGCGCGCGCGCGGCGGGCGACGCGCGTGTTCGGGAACGCGAGCTGCGCGCGCAGCAGCTGCCCGGGGACGTCATCGAGC
>JBAVRE010000316.1:0-1855 GCA_049694695.1 Steroidobacteraceae bacterium
GCCGACGACAACCCGGTAAACCAGACCGTGGCCGAAGGATTCCTGATTGAAATGGGGTGTACGGTGACCTGCGTTGGCGATGGGCGCGCGGCGGTGACGCGCGCCAGCTCCGGCGCCTTCGACCTTATTCTCATGGACCTGCAGATGCCGGACATCGACGGCATCGCCGCGACTACGATGATTCGCCGCGCGGAGGCCGTCGCCGGCGGGCGACGCACGCCCATTATCGCGCTGACGGCCAATGCCTCGGCGACGCATCGCAAAGACTGCCTCGCGGCCAACATGGATGACTTTCTGGGCAAGCCGCTTTACCTGGAGGACTTGCGCGAGGTGCTGCAACGCTGGATGCCTGGGCACGTGTACGCCCCGGAGAGCCCGCGCCCCGCAACGCCCCTGGTAGCTGAGCCCGCAGAGGCAAGCACGTGTTTGGACGCTGAGATGATCGCTGGCATACGCTCGATATCGCGACCTGGCCAGGCCAGCCTGTTCACGCGATTGGTCCAACTGTTCGCGGCGGGCGCGCCCCGACAGCTTGGCGAGTTGCATGCCGCACTTGATCGCGGTGACCTGAGTGGTGCCGCTGTGGTCTGCCACGCGCTCAAGGGCGGCGCCGGCAACGTCGGCGCGGCCACATTTGCCCACGCTGCCGGTGAGCTCAGGATCGCCTGCACGGCCGGTGATCAGGCGGCGATCGCCAGCCTGCTGGCGCAACTCGACGGGCTACTGCCAACGGCGATCGCGGCACTGCAGGCGGAAGCGCTCAAGGAGAGCGCATGAGTGCCCGCGGCGTGGAGCGCCCACTCGCGCTGGTCGCCGACGACGACGAAGGCACGCGCCTCATGCTCAGCGAGGCGGCCGAGGTTGCCGGACTGTCCGTGGTAACCGTAGACGACGGTCGTTCCGCGCTCAATGTCGGGCTCAGGACCGAATTTGCAGTGGCGCTGCTCGATGTCGAGATGCCAGGCATGGATGGACTGGAAGTGTGTCGCGCCTTGCGCTCCACGGCCCATGCACGCACGCTGCCGATCATCATGATCACCGCCCGCGATGACGCGGATTCCATCCGCCGAGCCTTTGAAGTGGGCGCCACCGATTTCATCCCCAAGCCGCTCAACCTGCCGCTGATTCCCCGGCGGCTCGAGTACATCCTGCGCAACGCCGGCCTGCTGCGCTCGCTGGAGCAGCGCGAGGTGGAATACCGCACGCTGATCCAGTCGATGCCCGACAGCGTCTATTTGGTGGCCACTGATGGCAATGTACGGCGCGTCTGGAACGACCCGCTGGCGCCACAGTCCGGTGCCGACGACGCCGCTACGCAAACACCATTGGTGCAGCTGTTGCCCGCGGTGATCGGCGCGCGCGCGACCCGCAGCGCAGCATTGACGGCACGCGACGGACAGCCGCGTACTGATGAGTACACCGCTGACGATGAGGGTGGTGAGCGGCGCAGTCATGAGCTGCGCTATTTTCGCTGTGGCAGTGGCGAGACCATGGTCCTGCGCCAGGACATCACTGCGCGCAAACTCGGCGAGCAACGCATACACGAGTTGGCCTTCAACGACGCGCTGACCGGGCTGCCGAATCGCCAGTCATTCTTCCAGAGGCTGGGCGGTGAACTGCAGCAGATGCTCGAGAGTGATGGGCAGCAGGAGCACGTCGCGGTCGTCGTGTTTCACATGACGGGGTTCGGGCGCATCAACGAAACTTTTGGGCACGACGTCGGTGACGACGTGCTGCGCGGCGTCGCCGAGCAGCTTGCTCGATACATGGCGCCCCTGCGTGCATGTGCGGCGCGCGCCTTGCTGGCGCGCCTGGACGGCAACCAGTTCGTGGTCTACGTAAACGGGTCTGACGC
>JBAVRE010000317.1:0-3854 GCA_049694695.1 Steroidobacteraceae bacterium
GGTAACTGACGCGGTGGAGCGTCGCCGCGCCGTAGGCGGCAATATCGGCGAGGAGACCGGCATAGGCGTTGGGAATGGGTTGACCCGTGGTGTCCGTCAATGGCGAGAACGGGTGAGGCCGCCAGCCGTCGACGGCGACGCCCATCGTGGGCGCATCGGGCACATTGGGTAGGTCCTCGTCGTATTCGTCCGGATGGGGCGCGTGAAGAAAGGCACTGGGCACAGCGAAGGGCGTGCAACCCCCTGGCTGCACACTCAACACGGGCCAATAGTGATCCGCATCCGGACGCCGCATGCCGTAGTGGCTGATTGCAAAATCTAGCGCGGGCCGCCCGTTATCGGGAATAAGCAGCTGATCGCGGCGCCAGTCGTTTGGGAGGGTTCCGCGAAAGCCGATCTGTTCGTTGGCGCCTTCAAGGACCGCCACTCCACTCAAAACCACCATCCAGACCTGATTACTGAGGTCCGTCCCAAAGCCCGGCAGGTGTACCCGGGCCATGGCGGATGCGGCCGGCAGTGCCTCGGTCAGAACGGGCGGCGTGGGCAGAGACATGACCGGCGTGATGAGCCAGCTGGCGGATTCGACGCGCGAATAGAACATGGCTCGCACTCCTCCGTTGGTCAGTGTTCCCAGCGTAGCGATGCGGCTGACGGATTACAACGAAGTCGGCGAGGGGCGTTTGCGCGCCTTCCGAGAGAGGACATCGCCAACGGGGCGCTGCCGCGCATTAAAGGCGTCGCGAGCGCTGCCGCGGCGATTCGCTCGGAGGGTGCGGTGCACAGCCACGTCAGGCGGGCTCTGGCAATGGGCGTGCCTGCCCTTGAGATTCGCCATGCGCTGATCTCGCTCACCAGCACCATTGGATTTCCGACAGTCAGTGCTGCGCTGAGGTGGGAAGACGATGTCATCAAGGGATCACGCGTACGTCAAAAGTCGCTGCCAAAACGCAGGCCATGAATCGCGGGGGTGACTCCGAGCGTTTGACACGTCGCGAGGCCACCGGGCTTGCGGCGGGCTCGGCGCATTGAGTTCCTGGGATGTGTGCGGCGTAACGGGAGGGTGGTTTGAGTAGGCCGTACGTGCTGTCGTCACCGGACGTGGCGAGCGAATCAGCCACGTACTCGCGGTGGGCTAACGGCCGTGAGCAGCAGGGGAGTAACGCGTGCAGCGCATCGTCGCACCATTAAGCGCCTCCGACACGGGCCCGCTCGTCGTCAATCTGCAGAATGCTTTGCTGTTCATTCTCGCGCATCCTCGAATCTGCAGCGGTGAGGAGTCGCGCTCAGCTAATGCACAAGAGTTGACGGCGCTGATCGAGCGGGTCCGTGAGGAGCGTGCCCAGCAGGCCTTTGGCAAGGCAACACTGGCAATGGTGCAGAGGGTTCCGGTTCAACAGGGACTGGGGGATGGGCTCGGCGGTGTGGTTGAGCACAAGACGGCGGAGGAGTTTAACGGGCTACTCAAGGCACTTGAGACGGCTGAGGCGCAGGAGGGTAGTTTGCACCCGCTGGCCGAATTGCGGCCGAGTGATTGGGTGGATCTTGTGGTGGATCGCGGTGTCCCTGGGGGCTCCTCGCCGGAAGAGTATGCGACGGCGCTTGCAGCAGATGTCGAGAAGAAATTCCCTACCTCCTCCCCGGCGGCCGATTCCGCGACTAGCGGGAAGCAGAAGTCAGGCAGCTTCGGGTGGTGGCGGGGCTTGAGCCTCTGGCGGGGATTGCGAAAGCGGTGGGTAGGACGGTGATGGCGTCGCGGCGGCGCTGATGATCTATGTTGGCGTCACAATTGTAGGGATGGAGGGGTGACGCTAGTTCTGTTCGCGCTGTCGTTGGTGGTGCTGCTCTTCAGTGGTGTGCTGGGCCTGGTGCTGTCGCGGCGGATTCGCCGTGAACTTGAACAGATCGTGGCATCTGGCTCTGTGTTGTTCGAGATCGACCGGGGAGAGCCGTGGTCGTCACGGCTGTGGGGGTTTCTGGTCGATACGAGCGATGAAGCCATCGAGGCTGGCCGCCATCTGTATGGTCACGCGAGGCGCGGTGGTCATAAGAGTCAGCGCGCCCGTTCAGAGACGCTGCGGGCCCGCGCAATCGCCGCTACGCACCGATCGACATCCTCTTCCGTTGTCGCCCAGTTGGACACCGATATCCGCAGCAGACGTTGTCCGCGCCAGGTGGTTGAGCCGAGCCACAGCGTGCCATCGTCCTGCACCCGACGCTCGACGCGGTTCGTCGTCTCCTCATCGCCAACGTGCACCAGCACCTGGTTCAGCACCACATCATTGGCGATCGTCACACCGTCGATCGCGCGCAGCTGGTCAGCAAAGCGCCGCGCGAGCGCACACGAGCGCTCGACGAGGTCGGCAACACCGGAGCGGCCAAGCGAGCGGATTGCCGCCCAGGTGGCAAAGCCACGCGCGCGACGCGAAGACTCGGCCACGAAGTCGCCACCGCCGTACTCCCGCCCCGCAACCTGTCCCGTCAGGTACGAGGCCGTGTAGGCCAGGGCCGTCGCGTGGACATCCGGATGCGCGCAGATCCCATACCCGGAGTCGTAGGGCACGTTGAGCCACTTGTGTCCGTCGCAAGCCCAGGAGTCGGCCCGCTCGATCCCTTCGACAAGATGGCGCGTGCGTGGGTTCGCGGCGGCCCACAGTCCAAACGCACCATCCACATGCAGCCAGGCCTTGGCCGCACGCGTCGCATCGGCTGCGGCGACGAGGTTGTCGCACGCACCCGTGTTCACGTTGCCGCTCTGGGCGCAGACAATCGTCGGGCGGCCCGATTCTCTCTTGAGCGCAGCGGCCAGGGCATCGGTATCCATCGCACCATTCGGCAACGCCGGTACCTGCTCGATCGCCTGCTCACCGAGACCGAGCAGCCGAAGGGTGCGGTCGATCGTGCCATGACGCTCGGCACCCACGAGCACGCGCACCCGGGGCGCGCCAAACAGACCCTCGCGCCCGACGTCCCAACCGGCCTGCTGCAGCACCCACCAGCGCGCGGCCGCCAGGCCCACCGTATTCGCCCCTTGTGCCCCGGTGACGAAACCCACGGAGGCGGAAGCCGGCAGGCCAAGCAATTCCTTCAGCCAGCGGCCGGCAACGTCCTCGACCGCAATGGCCGCGGGCGAGAGGGCGCCGTTGTAGGCGTTCTGGTCCCAGCCGCTGGTGAGTACATCTGCAATGAGCGCTGCATCGAGCGAGCCACCGACGACAAAACCGAAATAGCGAGGTCCGGCCGAGGCCATCAGGCCAGGTGTCGCCGCGGTGACGAGTTCGTCCAGGACCTGCGCGAGCGGCGTTGGTGAACCCGGCACCTCGCGGTCGAGCGCCGTGCGCACCTCGGTGCGGTTGGCGGGCGGTGTCACACGCGCGGCTGGCAGCCGCTCGCGGTAGTCAGCGATCAGCTCCGCGGCGCGGCGCAATTCGTGGCGCAGGTTGTTCATGGCGTCATTGGAATAAACCCGTCCGACAATCCGCGTCTTGAGTCGCGGTCGAGAATATCCCAGATTGTTAACCAGTGCACCAGCCGACGTGTGCGCAACTTTCGGAATGCCCTCACCCCGCGCAGTCTGTAGCCTTGCGCTACACTATGAACACTCCCGTGAAGGCGCCGCTCACCTGCCTCAGTCTCTTTGCGTTGCTGTTGCTGCCGGCCGCGCGCGCCACTGCGGCCATCAGCGACGACACGCCGCGCCAGTCCTACAACGACGCGTGGTGGACCGGTCCACTGCTGGCCTCGGGCGCCTCGGCCCTGCCACACGGTCACTATCTCATTGAGCCTTATCTTTACGATGTGGTCGTGCGCGGCGTCTACGACAGCGCGGGCGAAAGGCACAGCGTCGCACGCGAGGA
>JBAVRE010000318.1:0-1518 GCA_049694695.1 Steroidobacteraceae bacterium
CAGCTCGAACTCGCCGGCGCGCAGCTGCGCTTCACGCCGCGAGCGCTGGGCCGGCGCCAGCGAGGAATTCAGGAAGGTCGCGCGGATCCCGACCTCGGTCATGGCATCAACCTGATCCTTCATGAGCGAGATCAGTGGCGAAATCACCAGCGTCAGTCCACCCAAAAGCCGCGCTGGAATCTGAAAGGTCACCGATTTTCCGGCGCCGGTTGGCATCACCGCGAGGCAGTCACGCCCCGCCATCACCGCCTGGATGATCTCCATCTGACCGGCGCGGAAACTCTGGTACCCGAACACTTCCTGCAGCGCGGCGAGCGCGCGCCGCCCGTGTTCCTCTGCCGCCATGCCGTTGGCGCGCTCCCCTGCCTGTCGCAGGAGCAGCAGGGCTTCGGGCGTGAAGTGCCAGGGTGCTGTGCGATAGTGGTCACGCAATAGCGTCAGGCGCGAGCCGATCATGCCGATCGGCACAGTGGTCAGCGACTGCGCCTCGGCCAGCACACCGTCCGGTGACTCGAATATCACCGCGCCGTTGCGCCCGCACTCGGGTTGATCAGGAACTTGGTGCCGGTAGCGCGCTTACCATAGGTCGCAATGACGGGTAACTGCAGCGCCTCAGCGAGCGATATTTCCCGGCTGTATTGGCTGGCAAAGGTGCTCGTCAATTCGTCCACGACGCGCTGCTTGAGCGCCTGCAATGCCGGGGCGCCGATGCGCTGCAGGAACTGAAACAACAGCCAGCCGCCCATGCCCCAGCTGAAGCCAAAACCACGGTTGAACTCGGTCGGCCCGGGATCGAGGGCACCGTAGATGTACACCTGTTTATGGATTGCCGTGCCATAGCGGCTGTATTCCCTGGCACCCTGGCTCAGCGCCACCTCCATGCAATTGAGAATCTGCCCCGCCAGCCTGCCGCCGCCGGTGGCATCAAAGGCGATCGTGGCACCGGTGACCACCAGCGCCTGGGTCAGATCCTGCATGAACGTCGGCGATTCCGTGTTGCACACCTGCGTCGCGCCGAGCTCGCGCAGCAAGCGCTCCTGTTCCGGCTTGCGCACGATGTTCACCAGGGCGATGTGATCCTTGATGCACAGCCGGTTGAGCATCTGACCCAGGTTGGATGCTGCGGCGGTGTGCACCAGTGCCTTATGTCCCTCGCGTCGCATGGTATCCACCATGCCCAGCGCCGTGAGCGGGTTGACGAAACAGGCAGCGCCTGCGGCCGCAGTGGTACCCGCGGGCAGCAGCAGACATTGATCGGCTTTCAGGCAGCGGTACTGCGAATACATGGCGCCACCGAGCACCGCCACGGTCCTGCCGGCCAGAGCCTGCGCGGCCGCGGAGGAACCCGCCGCAATCACGACACCCGCGCCCTCGTTGCCCACCGGCATGGACTGGCCGACCCGACCCGCCATGTATCTCATCAGGTGCGCGGGTATATCGGCCGTGACTACCGGATTCGCGACCGTACCGGTTGCCCTGGCCGTGGCCATATCGGCGGCGCCGAACAACAGGCCGAGG
>JBAVRE010000319.1:0-1651 GCA_049694695.1 Steroidobacteraceae bacterium
AGTTCCTGAGCACCGTGATGTGGGACGGGCGCGAGACATTGCTCGGGACCGATCACTGCAACATCCCGGGCGAGGGCGGAAAATGCTTTGATTCCATTCACGCCGATCTTGCGCATCAGTCGAACTCCGCCACCCAGGGCCATGCCCAGGCGCCGCTGCCGATCACTACCGCGCAGCGCGAGTCGATCGTGAACTTTGAGCTGCTGCTCGCCACCGCACAGGTCTGGGACCGCAACGCCAAAGACCTGCAGGCCTACAACGCCAAGGGCGGGCCGGCCAATGTGCTTTATCAGGCAAGCTATTACGGCATCAACGACAACCTCGGCGACTACCAGTCCGCCGCGCCGTTCACGACCAAGGTGTTCGACCTCTATGACAACTGGGTCAACCTCTCGGGCGAAGATACCGCCGAGGCGCGACGCTCGGTGGCGCGCGGCCAGGCAATCTTCAACACTCGCCCGATCACCCTCTCCGGCGTTGGCGGATTGAACATGGACAGCCCCTTCAACCCTGCGCTGCCGACGTCGTTTCAGGGCACCTGCACCACCTGCCACAACACGCCGAATGGCGGTAATCACTCGATCGTCGCCCCGCTCAACATCGGACTCGTCGATGCTTCGCGCCGTACGCCCGACATGCCGCTGTATACACTGCAGGAAAAATGCGTCACGCAGCCCGACGGCACCAAGACCGTTGGTCCGAGTTGCCGCACGCAGCTGGTGACCGACCCCGGTCGCGCACTGATTTCGGGAAAGTTCGCCGACATCGGCAAGTTCAAGGGGCCTGTGCTGCGCGGTCTTGCAGCGCGCGCGCCTTACTTCCACAACGGTTCAGCGGCGACGCTCGGTGCGGTGATCGATTTCTACAACGACCGCTTTGGCGCCGGCATCGCCGGGCAGGACAGGGCAGATCTGATTGCGTTCCTGAATACGCTGTAAGTCGAGTACCAGCGATGCGCCGCACCGCGCGACCACGCGTCAATTGGTGACCAAGGTGAACCTGAAGAACCTCACTCGGCTAGAGTGTGCACAGGCGCCTCACACGTACCATCGACGGGCTCGCTGTTGGCTCACCAACCGCCGGGGGCGGGCAGGATGCCGGCCAGCGAGGCCGGCACGCCCGGGCGCTTCACCAGCTTGCCGCCCATCATCACCATCGAGACACGCTGCAGGGCGCTGATATCGGTGAGCGGATTGCCAGGCACGGCGATGATGTCGGCCTGCTTGCCGCGCTCGAGCGTGCCCAGCCGATTGTCCCAGCGCAGCAGTTCCGCCGCCACGCGTGTACCGGCCTGGATCGCCGCCATCGGCGGTATGCCCGCCTCCACGAACACCGCGAACTCCTTCGCGTAGAGCTCTGGGGCGGCAATGCCGGCGCCCAGGTCGAGCCCGATGACGAGCTTCACACCGAATTTGTGCGCGCGCAGGATCCTGGCGAGAAAGTCGGCGCGCCCGTGCTTGAAATACTCGTCGTTCTTGGCCTGCGCCCGCAGCTTGTCGCTGCCTGAGTCGCCGCCCGCATAGAAATCGCCCAGATACACCGTGGGCACCATGAAAGTGCCGCGCCTGGCCATCTCATGCAGGGTTTCATCATCGACGTAGGTGCCATGCTCGATCGAGCGCACGCCCGCGGCCACCGCCTGCCTGATGCC
>JBAVRE010000320.1:0-5153 GCA_049694695.1 Steroidobacteraceae bacterium
GGCACATGACGGAAGCGGGCCCGAAGCTGTTCACGCCGCTGGCGGCATCGATCGAGCGCCAGATCTGACCCCCCTGACCGCCAGGCGGTCATGACTGTGAATTGCCGCACACTTGCCGGCCACTGCACGGCCAATTACCTAACATCAGAATAGCCCCGCCGTGCCGACAATATAACCCTGGGTTCCCGCTGGCCGCCCCCCCCCTGATACGTGGCGCCAGCCCGCTTATCGTTGAGCCTGGCACGGTGACCATGAAGATTCGAGTCAAGGTATTGATGCTGCTGACGCCGCTGTTCGCGGCAATGGGCGTTGCGCTGCTACTCGTACAACAGCAGATACTGCTGCCCAGCTTCGCCGATCTTGAGCGGCAGGCAGCCATCAAGGATATGGATCGCGTCGCCCACGTCCTGCAACGCGAACTCGATCTGCTCGGCGTTACGGCCCGCGACTGGGGAAACTGGGCCGACACCTATGCATTCATGCAGACTCATAGCAAGGGATACGTGACAGCAAACCTTGGAGACAATGCGATCACCACGCTGTGAGTCAACGTCCTGGCGTTCATCGCACTGGACAGCCATTATGTCTGGGCGATCGGCCGCGAATTGCGATCACCCAGGCGCATTGATATCGATCTGCTGGCTGGCAGCGCCCTCCCGGAACAGTCGCCGCTGCGTGCCGCAGTCAGCGAAGGCAAAAGGCTCGCCGGATTGCTGCGCACCAATCAGGGCGCGATGCTTGTTGTACTGGCGCCAATCCTGGACGGCCAGGAACACGGACCGAGTCGCGGGATGGTCCTAGCGGGCCGCCTGCTTTCCAATGAGGAACTCAGCCGTATCGGCGATCAGGCGCAAGTGCGACTGGCACTGGCTCCTCAGCCGCTGACCGAGGCCACGAACAAGCTGCCGCTCGACGAGATTACCGAACACGACTCCGTCACCGAAGTGACTCGGGTATTTACTGCGGTCGACGGCTCACCGGCGCTGGCGCTGCGCATCGAGGTTCCCCGGGCGATCAGCCAGCGCGGGCATCAGGCCGTGCGCTATGCCGCTGCATTTCTCGGCCTGGCCGGCGCGACCGTGCTGCTGCTGATGATCGCCCTGCTGAATCGCTCGGTGCTCGGCCCGCTGTCGCGCATGACGCAACATGTCGTCGCGCTGGGTCGCAGCGACGATCTGACCGTACGCCTGGAGTTGCAGCGCACTGATGAGCTCGGCGTTCTGGCGCGCGAGTTCGACCGGATGGTGGATAATCTGGCCGCTGCGCGCCGCCAGCTGGTCGATAGCTCCTTCAAATCGGGTGTTGCCGAAAATGCCAGCGGTGTGCTGCACAATCTGGGCAATGCAATGACGCCGCTGGGAATCGACATTGGAACGTTGCAGGAGAAGCTGCGCGAGGCGCCGACGGCCGACATCCATCTGGTGCTCGCCGAGCTGGAAAGCGCCCGCCCTGACGCCGAGCGTCAGTCCGAACTGGGGGCGTACCTGCGCCTGACCAGCCGCGAACTGGCCGAGACCGTGACCGGCGCACAAGCGGATCTGGACATCATCGCCCGCAATGCGCACTCGATTCAGGCCGTGCTGGCGGAGCAGATGACGCGCTCCCGATCCGAGGTTGTAGTCGAGACCATCCTCTTGCCGGACTTGATCGGGCAGAGCGCTGCGCTCGTGCCGCCGGACTCGCGCCACAGACTGTCGTTGGATCTGGATGTCACCTTGCGGCAGGTCGGCAGCGTGCGCGTGGCGCGCACGACGCTGCAGCAGGTTTTCCAGAATCTCATCCTGAACGCCGCCGAGGCGGTTCGCGACGCGGGCCACGAACACGGCACGTTGCGAATCGAAGCGCGTGTCCTCGACGAACCGGGCGGTGAGCGACTGCACATGACGTTTGCCGATAGCGGTGTCGGCATCCGCAACGACGACTTGCCGCGGATATTCGAACGGGGCTTTTCGACCAAATCCGCCGCCACCAATTCCGGCATCGGCCTGCATTGGTCGGCGAACGCGGTTGCCGCGCTCGGCGGCAAGATCAGCGCTACCAGCCCCGGACCGCTCGGCGGCGCCGTTTTCCACCTCATCCTGCCGCTGCAGCCAGTGGCAGACTCCCGCTTGACCCTGGCCGCATGAGAACTGCATGAAAACACTGTCTCGTCAGCCGATCCGGGTGCTCATCGTTGACGACGAGCAGCCGGTGCGTGATTCCTACCGCAAGATACTCATGAATCCGGTCGTCAGCGCCGATCGCAGTGATCGACTCAAGATGCGTGCCCAGGTTTTTCAAAAGGCCACGACTGCGCCCGCAGCGGAAGCACCCCCGGCAACCGGTTTCGACCTGGTCGCTTGCGACGGTGCCGAAGCTGCCGTGGCGGCGGTGCGCGCTGCCCTGGAGCAGGGACAACCATTCGCCGTCATTTTTCTCGACATGCGCATGCCGCCGGGGCCGGATGGGCTCTGGGCTGCAGAACAGATCCGCGCGCTCGATACATTGGTCGAGATCGTCATCTGCACGGCCTTCTCCGACGCCGATCCGCGCGAGATCAGTCGGCGCGTGCCACCGGAGGACAAGTTATTCTATCTGCAGAAGCCGTTTCATCAGCATGAAGTCCGCCAGACTGCCATCGCGTTGGGGCTCAAATGGAGCGCCGAGCGTCGCATCACCCGGCTCGCGTACTACGACACGCTGACCGGATTGCCCAACAGAGCGCATTTCCAGGAGCAACTCTCGGCAGCACTGGATACTGCGCAGGAGCAGGGCAGCAAGCTGGCGATAGTCTATCTGGATCTCGACAATTTCAAGCGCATCAACGACACGCTCGGCCACGGTGTCGGCGACGAATTGCTTAAGCTGATGGCGGCGCGCCTGACCGAAGTATGCCGCAATGCCGCGCCTGCCGGTGACGCAGCGCCGGCGGCTGGCTGCCCGGCCACGGTCGCGCGCCTCGGCGGCGATGAGTTCGTCGTGCTGCTCACGGGCATTCCGGATCCCGACGCGGCCAGCCGGGTCGCGGAGCGCGTGATACAGGCCTTGAGCCAACCGATGCACCTGTCGGCGCACGAGATCCTGGTGACGCCCAGCGCCGGGATCGCCCTCTATCCCTCCGACGGCGCCAACGCCGAGACGCTGTGCCGCAATGCCGACCTCGCCATGTACTACTCGAAGCGCCAGGGGGCGGGGCAATGCGCGCTCTACCAGGAAACCATGAACGCCCGTGGGCTACAGCGGCTCACCATCGAGACGCAGCTGCGCGGAGCACTCGCGCGCAACGAATTCTCGTTGCATTACCAGCCGCAGATAAATCTCGGCACCGGTCTCGTCTCTGGCCTCGAAGCGCTGCTGCGCTGGACCAACGCCGAACTGGGCTCGATGCCGCCCGCTGACTTCATTCCGATTGCCGAAGAGACTGGTCTGATTTTGCCGATCGGTGAGTGGGTCCTGCGCACCGCCTGCAGCCAGGCCAAGGCGTGGCATGACGAAGGGCTGCCGGCAGGCCACGTCTCGGTCAACGTCTCGAGCACGCAGCTGACGCAGCGCAGCTTCACCGCCCAGATCGCGACGGTGCTGCGCGAGACCGGCCTCCCGCCGGAGCTGCTCGAACTGGAAATAACCGAGTCGCTCATCATGCAGGACGATTCCAGGGCCGAGCGCATCATTGGCGAACTGAAGCAACTCGGCGTATCGGTCGCCATCGATGATTTCGGCACGGGGTACTCCAATTTCGGCCGACTGCGCGAACTGTCGGTCAACCGCCTCAAGATCGATCGCTCGTTCGTAAATCGGATGCATAGCAATCCAGACGACCTGGCGCTCGTTTCCGCCATGATCAAGATGGCACAGACAATTGGCATAGGAGTGATCGCCGAAGGCGTCGAGAACTTCAGCCAGCTCCTGAGCCTGCAGGATGAGCGCTGCGATCAGGCACAGGGGTTCCTGCTCAGCCGGCCCTTGCCGGCGGCGGATGCCAGGGAATTCCTGCAACGGCTGGCGGAAAGCCAGGAGACCGGCCGCACCGCTCGGCTGCGTAACATCGCGCAATAGCACGGCTACCGGTCTTCTGCGCCGACGGCTGACGCCGGCAAACCGCCGTGCGTCAGCGACTCTGTCGAACTCGCCGCATGGCACCACTCTTCGCCAGGTACATCCTGGCGTCCGAGGCCCTGAGCAGATCTTCGACCGTATCGGCGGACTCCGGATTGAAGTCGGCCAACCCCGCGCTCCAGGAAAGCGCCGGATTGTCGCGCGCCATGTCGGAAGCGCTGAACCCGGCCCTGAGCCGATCGAGCGAGCCGCTGAGCCGATCCGAGCTCGTGCCGCTGCACAGGACGGCGAATTCATCGCCACCGAGCCGGGCAACGACATCCGAGTTGCGAAAGTGCGCGAACAGCATCTTTGCAAAAGCGCGCAGCACCGCGTCACCGGCCTCATGGCCCAGGCAGTCGTTGACGGACTTGAAGTTATCCATGTCAATGGTAATCACGACGGCGGGCTGGTTATTGCGGCGGCACAGGGCCAGCACCTGGGTCGCGACCATCGTGAAACCGCGGCGATTTGACAGCCGGGTGAGCTCGTCGGTGGAGGCGCGATCGACGAGGGAAAGTTCGCGCTCCACCATGCCGGCAAGGTCCGCCAGCAGCGCGGCATCTTCCGCGGCGAACTCACGCGGCTGCCGGTCGATGATGCACAGCGTGCCGAGGCGCGATCCATCGGGCCCATGAATAGGTTGCCCGGCATAGAAGCGAATGTGCGGGTCACCCGCGACCAGCGGATTGTCGAAAAAGCGCGGGTCCTGCAATGCATCACACACGACGAGCGGGCCTTCCTGCAGAATTGCGTGGCCGCAAAATGAGATGCTGCGGCCGGTTTCGCAGGCCGGCAGGCCCTGCCGCGATTTGAACCACTGGCGGTCGCGATCCACGAGGCTGACCAGCGCAATCGGTACATTGAAGGCCCGGGCGGCGAGACGCGTGATCCGGTCAAAGCGCTCTTCAGGCAAGGTATCGAGAATGCACAGGGTAGACAGGGCGCGCAGCCGCTGTGTTTCATCGATTGGGGTCGGCGGGGCTTGCACAGGTTACAGCTCCTCAAGTCAATGCCCGGGTATCGGCCGCCGACGCACGGCCTTGAGCCGCTGCGGCACTTGACAATAATGCGAATTG
>JBAVRE010000321.1:0-1728 GCA_049694695.1 Steroidobacteraceae bacterium
ATGGCGGCGTCCACGAACGTCGATGAGACGTGGGTTACAAGGCGATCGATCAGTACGCTGCGGCCGTCGATGAAGAGTTCCAGGAGGGTATCGACGGGGTCCTTGTTACGCGGCGTCCAGTCGGGACGAAGTGCGCTCCAGAAGTTGACTCCGAGCCGCGGGTGAACCCCGACGCGTTTCGCGATGCCAAGGGTATCGTAAGCACAGCGTCGCAACTCTTCGCAGAAGCCGGTCATGCGTGAGCTATTGTCCAGCATCGCCGGCGCCGAAACGGGTTCATTAATAGCGGCCAATGCCATCTGCATCCCCCTGCTTTGCGTCGACTCGGTCTACGACTTCTGCCGCGAGTAATTCACTACGCGAATTCGGGTCGAAAGCAGACGCGATACGCATGGCAATAAGCCCCAAGCGCCGCTGTAGCCCTTCCCGACCTGGCGTTCAATAGCGAATGCTACGTAGCCAATATGCAATCCTGCGCCTAACTCTCTGATAATAATACAAATAGCACTACCACCGCCGCGAATCTGCGGCTCGGGCAGTTTGATTTCCCGGACCCAGAGAATTACCCGGTCGCATCCCAGCCAAAAAGTGCTCACGCTTGGCATATGATTGGCAGGTGTCGACGCTCGTTGGGATCTTACTTCGGCAAAGCGCCGATCGCCGCTGGCTGTTTTTTGGCCTACCAGGACAGCATCGCACGAAATTGTGATTGCGTCGGTAGAGCCTGGGTGCGGTGCGGCCGCATTCTTCCCGTATCTGGTGGCTGCGGTGGCCAAGACCGGCTTATTCGCGTTGCTAGGCGACACTTGGATACTTAAACATGCGATGCAAGCGAGGACGTATGGCGCACCCTCGCCTTCGCTCTCAAGTAGCATACATTTATGCCGATTAATGATCCTTCCTCACCCTGGCAGACGGAAGCCGTGCAGACATACCGCGACTCGGTACACCGATTCGTGCGCGACGAATTCCTCTCGCAGCAGGCGCGTTGGCGCGCTCAGCATCACCCTGATGCGGAGGCATGGCTAAGCGCTGGGCGTGTCGGCCTGCTGCTGCCGGACATACCTATCGCCTATGGAGGCGGCAGCGGAACTTTTGCTCACGAATGCGTGGTCATCGAAGAGTTGGCGCGCGCCGGGATCAGCTTCGGCGCCGGGGTGCAGAGCATCGTGGCTCATTACATTCTCGCCTATGCATCCGAGCAGCAGAAGCATGACTGGTTGCCGCGCATGGCTCGCGGCGAGCTCGTCGCCTCGATCGCGATGACCGAGCCAAGCGCCGGCTCCGATCTGGCGGGGATCAAGACCACTGCGCAACGGGACGGCGACCACTACGTAATCAACGGTTCCAAGACCTTCATCACCAACGGCTTGCACGCCCGCCTGGTGTGCATCGCCGCGCGGACCAGCGCAACCGCTCCGGGAATGCGAGCGATCTCAATGATAGTTGCCGAGACCAGGGACCTCCCCGGGTACAGCGCCGGCCGGCCACTCGAGAAGGTCGGCATGCACGGACAGGACACCTGCGAGCTGTTCTTCCAGAACATGCGCGTTCCGGCAACCAACCTGCTCGGCTCGGTCGAGGGCCGCGGCTTCACGCAGATGATGCAGCAGCTGCCCTACGAGCGGCTGTCGATTGCCCTGTTGGCAGTTGCCATGGCCGAAGAGGCGGTCGCGATCACGACCCGCTATGCCAAGGAGCGCCTCGTTTCTGGAAAGCCAATGTTCG
>JBAVRE010000322.1:0-2848 GCA_049694695.1 Steroidobacteraceae bacterium
AGCACCGAGACCTCACAGCGCGCCTACCCGGCAATGCGTGACATTACCGGTGAATACAACCTGCGGGAAATCACCCTCACGAAGTAGTCATCGACCGCTGTTGCGAGGCCGCGCCTGATCCCAATTGAAGGGACCGGCGCGGCCTCAGCTTCTCCGCCACAGCAGCAACGCGACGCCCACCAGCACGATGCTCACGGCCAGCCATTCAAAGCTGGTGACAAGCTCGTTGCCGAGCGTGATGCCAAGCACCAGGGCAACGATCGGATTGACGTAGGTGTAGCTGGCGGCGAGCGAGGGTGTCGTGCGCTCCAGCAGAATCATGTAGGCGGTGTAGCTGATCAGTGAACCGGCGAAAGCCAGGTAGATCCATGAGGCGAGTGCGCGCGGCTGCGGCGGCCAGCTGGGCACTTCCCCCACCACCCAGGAGAGGATGAGCAGCAGCACGCCGCCGATCAACATCTGACTGGCGTGACCCATGGAGCCCGGGGCGGTGCTCAATCTGGCGCCACCCGGGAGCCCGTGAACTGCCCAGACGCTGCCCAGCACCCAGGCAATGCACGCGCAGCTGATGGCCAGCAATCCCGTGAGCGAGGCACTGAAGCCCTGCCCCTGCGTCAGCATCACGACGCCGCCGAGTCCGATGGCCACGCCGGCCAGTTGCCTGGGTGCGGGACGCACGCCATAAGGCCATTCGGCCAGCACCAGCAGCGTCGGGACCACGGCGTTGAATGCCACGACCAACCCTGAACTGATGCTGGTTTCAGCAATCGCCGTGAACCCGTAACCGACGCCGAGCAGCAGACATCCCAATACCGCGCCACTCAGCCACTCCCGGCGGCTCGGCCACGCTGCGCCGCGAATCCGCGCCACTGCGGCCAGCAGCACGCCCGCTGCCAGGAACTGACTGCCCATCTGGAAAAATGGGGGAAAGCTGACCAGGGCCCACTTGATGGCCAGGTACATCGAACCCCAGACGAACCAGGTTGCGGCCAGGCAGGTTACAACGGTCAGGGACCACACGGTTTTGACAGGACCAAGCGCAAGATTTGAGTTTGCGATGACGGCTATTCCTGTGACATGGCGATGCTGCTCAACGAATCATGTACACCTTGGTCACCGTTTCGTGAACCGTGCAGACGCCGCGCCAGTTCTCGGGGAAGAACGCGGCGGTATCCGGCGTAATCTCGATGACCTCGCCGCTCTCATGAACATAGGTGCAGCGGCCCGCCAGGAACTGGCAGAACTCGTCGCGAGTCACGTGGCAGAACCACTTGCCGGGCGTGCAGCGCCAGATCCCGCATTCCGAAAGGCCGTCCGGACCCTTGTGCAGCAGTTTGCCACTGGTGTGGGAGGCGCCCTCCAGCATCGTGGGAATCACGCCCCAATCAACGAGGTCAGTAATCGAGAGCGGATTCTTAAGTATGGGTGTGACCACGGACGGCGCTCCTACAAGTCGATCGTTGTGCCAGCAAAGTCAGGCGCCGAGTCACTGAGCTCAACCATTGCCCTGCCCCGGTTGCAGCAGCCCGGTGAGCAGGCGCGCGGCCTTCGCCGGCCCGTTCTGCGCGCGCATGTGCGTACTCGTTGCTGCCAGCCTGGCGTGCAATTTGCCATCGTGCAGGCAGGCATCGATGCGCGCGGCGAGTTCGACCTCGGTCCAGGTGGCGCGCCCCATCGCAAAACCGTGGCCGGTCTCCTGGACCCGCGCGGCATTGTCGTGACCGTCCCAGGCGAAGGGCATGATGATGGCGGGCTTGCCGTACAACAGGCACTCGGTAAAGGAATTATTTCCACCGTGATGTATCGTGACGTCGATCTGTGGAATAACGGCGGGTTGCGGAAACCAGCTGTCGATGATGACATTCGGTGGCAGCTCGGTGTACTGATCCTTGTGATCGCCGACGTTGACCAGGGCGCGATAGGGCAGGCGGCCGAGGGCCGCGATCAGGCGTTTGAGCAGCTTGACGTCGCCAGCACCCAGGCTGCCAAAGGAGAGATACAGGAGCGGCGCATCTTGATGCGCGGCAAAACGCGGCACCACGTAAGAGGACTCACGCCGCACACAGCCCTCAAGGTACTGAAACTTCTCAGGCGGCAGCGGCCGCGAACGCTCGAACTTCACCGCCTCGGGGTAAAGCAGCAGGTTCAGGAACGGCGAGGTTTCGAAGAACTGGCCAAGCGGATAGGGATGCTCCCCTTGCGAGACCAGAAAGTCATTGAAAGCCGCATGCAGCGGTCCGATGACTTCGTTGAAGTGTTCGCGGAAGCGCGCATGACAGGCGTGATCGCGGGTGCCACAGCCAGACAGGTGCGGGGGAATCGCCGGATCCTCGATCTCGTTTTCCGAGCACGATACGATGCGTACCCACGGCGCCCGGTGCTGCTTGATGGCCGGAAACAGGATGACGTTGTCCACGCAGATCAGATCCGGGTCGAGCTTCGCCAACACCTGGGGCAGATCGCGTTGCGCATAGCGGGCGCTGTCGACGATAGCCGCCCAACAGTCCTTCACGTAGCTGTCGATCTGCTCATACGGTGACTTGTAGAAATTGGCGAGATGCCCGTTGATGAAGTCTTCCCAGAACTTCGCCATCTGCTTGGGCGGCAGCGGCTCGGAGAGGTTGACCGGGTAGGCCTCGAATCCATAACCGCGATAGACTTCAAGAAATCCGGGATCGGAGATGAACACGGCCCGCTGGCCGCGTTCGACCACGGCCTGCGCAATCGCCACCGAATTGAGCGCCGGCCCGAACGCAGCCTCGGGAAAGAACGCGAAGGTCTTCGGCTGCTGTTCTGACAAATGGAATGGACTCCCGGCGCTGGCGAGGTCTCGGCTTCATTGCCTACT
>JBAVRE010000323.1:0-6137 GCA_049694695.1 Steroidobacteraceae bacterium
CGCCGGCACACGCCATTGCCCGCGCCGGGCGCCAACGCCCGCTCGAGGTGTTGACGGTCACCAAGGCGGATCGCCGTTCAACGGTTCATCGCCCTGGGTTCCTCGATTGCATTGTCGTCAACCGCTGCGATCGTCGCGGCCGCCTGCTGGAAGAGTCACGTTTCTACGGGCTATGGACTTCGAACACCTATCACGCCGACCCGCGTACAGTGCCGGTGCTGCGCCTCAAGGTGCAGCGCGTCATCGACAGTTTTCCGTTCCGGCCTACCGGTCACGATGGCAAGCGCCTGGTGAGCATTCTCGACAACCTGCCGCGTGACGAACTGTTCCAGGCCAGCGCGACGGAGCTGGCCCAGTGCGCACGCACAGTGCTGGCGCTGCACGAACGTGCGCGCGGCGCCACCCTGGTATTACGGCGTGATGAATATCACCGCTACTGGTCCTGCCTGGTCTACCTGGGGCGCGAGCGCCTGGACACCGAAGTGCTCGCGCGCGTCAGCAAACTCCTGCAGCAGGGATTGCAGGGCGACCAGGTGGATACATCGCTGGCGGTCGGCGAGGCGCCATTGGCGCAGCTTCATGTGGTGGTACGAACCCCGGCAGCGATTGCCCGGCGCGTCGATAAGCGCCGGCTCGAACGTGCGCTCAATGAGGCACTGGTCACCTGGCGCGATCGACTGCACAGCGCACTGTTGGCGCGCTACGCCGAGCTGGATGCAGCCGCGCTCGAGCGGCGTTACGGGCGCAGCTTTCCGCCGGCCTATCAGCAGGAGGTGGCGCCGGAGCTGGCCGTCGAAGACATTGCTGACCTGGAAGCCGGTGCGCAGCCTGATGCCAGTGGCGCCGCACACGCTGCTGGCGCCGGCCATCTGCACCTGCGACGCTCGGCGGGCGTCACCAGGCACCTGCACCTGCGGCTGCTGCGCCGCGCTGAACCACTGACAATCTCCGACGTGGTGCCGATTCTCGAGAATTTCGGCCTGCGGGTCATCGCCGAACACCCTTACGAGCTCGGGCTGGCGCAACAGCGCAGCGCCTGGCTGCAGGATTTCGAACTCGAGTCCCAGAGCGCGCTGCCGGCGGATCTCGGCCTGCTGGAGGCGCAGCTGCGCACCGCCCTGCCGGCTATTCTGGCCGGCGCCCTCGATAACGATGGCTTTCACCGCCTGGTGCTCAGCGCCTCACTGACGCTGCCGCAGACGCGGGTACTGCGGGCCTGCTGCCGCTATCTGCTGCAGACCGGCATTCCTTTCAGCCAGGCCTATATGGAGCGCGCCCTCAACACTCACCCGCACATTACCCGCGAGCTGTGGTTGCTGTTCGACGCCCGCTTCAATCCGGCGCACAGCGAGGCGCGCGCGCGCCGCGCGGCTTCCCTGAGCGAGCGACGTTTGCGCCATGCAATTGGTGAAGTGAGCAATCCCGACGAAGATCGCATCCTGCGAACCTTCCTGGCGCTGATTCTGGCCATCACGCGCTGCAATTACTGGCGCGACGGTGCGCAGTCGCGGCCGCTGGCGTTCAAGCTGCTGCCGCAACACATTCCCGGTCTGCCTGAACCGCGCCCGGCCTATGAAATTTTCGTGCACAACACGCGTGTGGAAGGCGTGCACATGCGTCGCGGTCCGATCGCACGCGGCGGCATACGCTGGTCAGAGCGACCGGAGGACTTTCGCACTGAAATTCTCGGGCTGATGAAAGCCCAGCATGTGAAGAACACCCTGATCGTGCCGGTCGGCGCCAAGGGCGGATTCGTCGCCCGCCGGCTGCGCGCCGGCCTGCCGCCCGATGAGCGCGCGCGCGAAGTGCTGAGCTGCTACCAGGCCTTCATCCGCTGCCTGCTGGAAGTCACCGACAACATCGTTGACGGCAAGATCGTGCCGCCGCAGCAGCTGCGCCGCCGCGACGGCGATGATCCCTATCTGGTAGTCGCCGCTGACAAAGGCACCGCCAGTTACTCGGATGTGGCCAACGCCTTGAGCGCCGAGTGCGGCTTCTGGCTCGGTGATGCCTTTGCCTCCGGCGGTTCGGACGGCTATGACCACAAGAAAATGGGCATCACCGCGCGCGGTGCCTGGGAATGCGTGAAGCGGCATTTCCGTGAACTGGGCCTGGATATCATGCGCCAGCCCTTTACCGTCGCCGGCATCGGCGACATGTCGGGCGACGTGTTTGGCAACGGCATGCTGCTGTCACCGCACCTGCGCCTGCTGGCGGCTTTCGATCATCGACATATTTTCATTGATCCGGCGCCGGATGCCCGGCGCTCGTGGCGCGAGCGCGCCCGGCTGTTTGCCCTGCCGCGCTCGAGCTGGGCCGACTACCAGCGGCGCGCCCTGTCGGCCGGCGGCGGGGTATTCGATCGCACGCATAAGCATGTGGCCTTGAGTCCGCAGGCGCGCAGGCTGCTGGAGCTGGGCGCCGAGCGGGTCACACCGGTCGAGGTGATTCGCGCCATACTGAAGCTGCCGGTAGATCTGCTTTGGAATGGCGGCATCGGCACCTACGTGAAGGGCGCCGCTGAGCGTCACGGCGAAATCGGCGATCGCGCCAACGACGCGGTACGTATCGACGGTCGTGAACTGCGCGCCCGCGTGCTGGGTGAGGGCGGGAATCTCGGCTGCTCGCAACGCGGCCGGGTCGAGTATGCGCAGACCGGCGGTCGCCTCAATACCGATTTCATCGACAATTCGGCCGGCGTCAACACCTCGGACATTGAAGTAAACCTCAAGATCATGCTCGCCGGCACCGTGGGTGGGCGGGCACCAACTGGTGCGCGCCGCCGTGCGCTGCTCGCCAGCGTGACCGAGCAGGTGGCGGCGCAGGTGCTGCGCAACAACTACCTGCAGAGTCAGGCCATCAGCGTGCTGGAGCGGCGCAGCGTCGCGGATCTCGCCGATCACCAGCAACTGCTGCGCGCCCTGGAGCGCAGCGGTGAGCTGAATCGTGCGCTGGAGTTCCTGCCCAGTGACCGCGAAATAGATGAACGCCTGGCTCGTGGCCAGGGGCTCACGCGGCCGGAACTGGCGATACTGCTCGCGTACGGCAAGATCGCCATGAATCACGCCCTGGGAAGCGCCGATATTGCCAGTGATACCTACCTGGGCAGCGAGCTGCAGCGCTATTTCCCGCCGCGCTGGCGCGTGCGCTTCGGCGCGCGCATCGCCCACCATCGGCTGCGCGCGCAGCTGATTCTCACCGCAACCACCAACAGCATTCTCAATCGCATGGACCCGGGCTTCGCGGTGCGCATGTCCGTGCAGACTGGTGCCGACGTGGGCACCGTGGCGCGCGCCTACACCGTCGCGCGCGACAGCGCCGGCCTGCGCGAATTGTGGGCGGCCATCGAAGCACTCGACAATCAGATTGCGGCCGCAGTGCAGTACGACGCACTGCTCGAGACCCGCGACTACGTTGAACAACTTACCCGCCGCCTGTTGCTGGGCCCGGCCGGGCGCGAACTCGCCGACATCGGCGCCGCGGTTGTGCGCCACGCAGCGGCCTTCCACCAGCTGCGTGGCCTGGTGCCAGCCGTGCTGCCGGGAATTGCCCACCAGCGTTTTCATACCGAGCAGAGCCTGCACACCGACAGTGGCCTGCCCGCGGGCTTAAGCGCCTGGTTGGCGGCCCTGCCGGCGCTGCGTGCCACCCCAGATCTGGTTGAACTCGCGCGCCAGGCCCGCCAACCCCTGACGCTCGTGGCGCGGCAGTACTTCCGCACCGCGGCAGCCCTGGGAATCGACTGGCTGGCTGAATCGATACGCGAGTTGACGACCGCCGGCGCCTGGCAGGCCGTGGCGCGCGAGCGTCTGTATACCGCCTGTCTCGACGGCCAGCGCAGCATGTGCGCGCGCGCCCTGCGCGAGCGCGCCGGCGAGGGCGAGCGGCTGGCGCGCTGGTGCGAGCAGCTCGGCGCGCCGGGTGCGCAATGGCGCCTGACGCTGCGCGAACTGCGCGCCAGCGCGACTCCCGACCTGGCGGCGCTGATGGCGGGCGCCGAAGCGCTGCGTAATCTCGCTCAGGCTGGCAACCGCTAGGACCGCAGAGGAATCATCGTGCCCGGAAAACTGCTGCTGGTTCGACACGGACAGAGCACCTGGAACCTCGAAAACCTGTTCACCGGATGGACCGACGTGGACCTCTCGGCCGCCGGCATTGACGAGGCTCGCCAGGCCGGGCGGGAAATCGCCCGCACCGGTGTGATGCCCGATCTGGTCTTCACCTCAGTGCTGACCCGCGCCATTCGCACTCAGTGGCTGATCCTCGAGGAATTGCAGCTGCTGTGGCTGCCAGTGGAACGTCACTGGCGGCTCAACGAACGCCACTACGGCGCCCTGCAGGGACTCAACAAGGCGCAGACGGTTGCGCAGTATGGCGAAGCGCAGGTGAAGATCTGGCGACGCAGTTACGACGTGCCGCCGCCGCCGCTGGACTTCGACGACCGGCGCCATCCGCGTTTCGAGCGTCGCTACGCGCAGGTGCCGGTCGCGGATCTGCCGGCCACCGAATCCCTGCAGAGCACCCTGGTGCGCGTGCTGCCCTACTGGGAGCAGCGCATTGCGCCCGAGCTGCGGGCCGATCGCAATGTCATGATCGTCGCGCATGGCAACAGCCTGCGTGCACTGGTCAAGATGCTCGATGGCCTGTCAGAAAGCGCCATCGTCGAATTGAATATTCCCACCGGCATACCGCTGCTTTACGAACTCGATGCGCAGCTGCAGCCCCTGGCCAGCCGCTATCTGGGCAATGCCGCGGCCATCGCGGCGGCGGCCGAGGCGGTGCGACGCCAGACCGAACCGGCCAAAAGCGCCTAGCAGTGCTGCCCCGTCTGCTGACGGTGAGCCCGCGGCCGATTCAGGGCCGCTTTATGCCGGCCGTAGCCCAGCCGTCGTAACGACCACCGTGCTGCGCGGCGAGCGCACCCAGTTCGCGTGTCAGCGCCTGCATGTCCGGCACTGAAACCCGGATGCGCTTGCGCGCATGCAGCGTGAAACTGACGCCGCGATCGGGCTCCAGCTGGCGGAAATCCACCTCATAGCCCTGCGCGCGCAGCGCCGCTGCGCTCTTTTCACAGGCCGCAGCATCCGGCAGGTCGAAAAAGAAATCGACCTCGTAAGGGCTGAATAAATCGCCACCCTGGGCGCGCAGATTCTTGACCAGCCGCTCGTCCCAGTCGCCCTGCTGCGCCCCCCTGACCTTGCGCACAATGATGCCGATGCGCAAGACGGCAATGGCGCCCGCTGCACTCAGCAATATTGTCATCAGTGACATAGGCAGCCTAGTCTTCAGGCGCAACCGTTACGCGCAGGCCATCGAGTGCTGCGCTGAGCTGGATCTGGCACGAAAGCCGTGAATTCTCGCGGTACGAAACCAGGTCTTTGAGCATGTCGGTCTCATCCGACATCGGCGCCGGCAGTTTTGCGCGCCAGGCTTCATCCACGTAGACATGGCAGGTGGCGCAGGAGCACATGCCACCGCAGATTGCACTGACGCCATCGTCCATATCGCGCAGCGGCTCCATCAGCACGCCACTCGCCGGCGCGTTGATTTCCTGTTCCACTCCGTCCCGATTCACAACTCTCAGCAAGGGCATGGACAACTCCTGGGGGCATTCGCCAAAGGCGCGCTAGTTTGCCGAGCACCGGGCGCCGGCGCCAGCCCTGCGGGAGTATTTAGTTCATTTCCGGCGCAGCGGCGCGCTCGCCGCGCGCCAGCTGCCAGGCCCAGCTCAGCGCGCGGTAAATATAGACGGCCGCCGGCAGGCGCGCGGCATCGGCCCGCTCGCCAAGCCCGGCGGCAGCCAGCAAGCGCCGTTGCCGGCACCCGCTCAGCGGCACGCAGGCCAGAATGCTGGCCACGTCGTAGATCGGATCAGCGAGCTGCGCGTATTCCCAGTCCAGCAGCCAGAGCGCTGAGTTTTCCAGCACATTGCCGTAGGGCAGATCGCCATGCACGATGCCGGGGCGCCTGGCGGCGGCTTCAATCTGCGCCACCGACCCGCGCAGCAGCGACAGTACCCTGCCGGCAGCGTGCGTCGTAGCCGTCGCCCCGCCAGCCAGCTCGAGATAATGCCTGACCAGGGCCAGCGGCTCGAAACTGCCACTGCATCCGGCCGCCGGCGCCAGCGCATGCAGCAC
>JBAVRE010000324.1:0-15004 GCA_049694695.1 Steroidobacteraceae bacterium
GCCAGGATGAAGTGTTTCCCGATCGCGAACATTTCGGCCGCATATTCTTCAACCAGGCCACGATGTCGGCGGCCGGCATTGCGCAGATTGCGGTCGTCATGGGCAGCTGTACCGCCGGTGGCGCCTATGTGCCCGCCATGAGCGACGAGTCAATCATCGTCCGCAACCAGGGCACGATCTTCCTGGGCGGCCCGCCGCTGGTCCAGGCGGCAACCGGCGAGGTGGTCAGTGCCGAAGACCTGGGTGGCGGCGATGTGCATACCCGCCTTTCAGGGGTCGCCGATCACCTGGCGGAAAATGATGCTCACGCGCTGACGCTTGCGCGCCGCGCGGTGGCGACATTGGCGCCGGCACCGCGCAGCGGGCTGCCGCTGGGTGCGGCGGGGCTGCGCGCGCCACTCGAGCCGCGCTACCCGGCGGCTGAGCTCTACGGCATTGTTCCGGCCGATCCGCGTAAACCCCTGGAGGTACGCGAGATCATTGCGCGGCTGGTCGATGACAGCGCTTTTTCTGAGTGGAAGGCGCGCTATGGCGCCACGCTGGTCACAGGCTTTGCGCAGCTGTGGGGCATGCCCATCGGCATTATTGCCAACAATGGCATTCTGTTCTCCGAGTCGGCGCAGAAAGGCGCGCACTTCATCGAACTGTGTTGTCAGCGGCGCACGCCGCTGGTGTTCCTGCAGAACATCACCGGCTTCATGGTGGGTAAGAAGGTAGAGCACGAGGGCATCGCCAAGCACGGTGCCAAGATGGTCACTGCGGTGGCTTGTGCGCAAGTGCCCAAGCTCACCGTCATTATTGGTGGCAGCTTTGGAGCCGGCAACTACGCCATGTGCGGGCGCGCCTACGGCGCGCGCTTCCTGTGGATGTGGCCGAACGCGCGCATCAGCGTCATGGGCGGTGAGCAGGCGGCGCGCGTGCTGACGACTGTGCGCCGCGACGCTATCACCGCCAAGGGCGGGCAGTGGAGTGCGGCGGAAGAACAGGCCTACGCCGCGCCACTGCGCGCACAGTACGAAACACAGGGGCACCCCTATTACGCTAGCGCGCGGCTGTGGGACGACGGCGTCATTGATCCACTCGACACGCGCCGCTGCCTGGGGCTCGGCCTGGCGGCCAGCCTGTCGACGCCAGTTCCGGAAACGCGCTTTGGCGTGTTCCGGATGTAGGCGCACATGTTCAAGAAAATCCTGATTGCCAACCGCGGCGAGATCGCCTGCCGAATCCAGCGCACCGCCAGACGCCTGGGTGTAGGCACGGTCGCGGTGTATTCCGACGTCGATGCCAACGCGCTGCACGTGCGGCTCGCTGACGAAGCGCTTGGCATTGGGCCCGCGCCGGCCAAACAGAGCTACCTGCGTGGAGCCGCGATCATCGCTGCAGCCAGGCGCACCGGTGCCCAGGCGGTACATCCCGGCTATGGATTTCTCTCGGAAAACGCAGAGTTTGCCGAACAGTGCGTGCAGGCCGGGTTGGTGTTCATTGGCCCACCCGCCGCGGCAATACGTGCGATGGGCTCCAAGTCAGCGGCCAAGGCGCTGATGCACGAGGCCGGCGTGCCGCTGGTGCCTGGTTATCACGGCCAGGACCAGTCGCCAGGAGTGCTGCAGGCAGCGGCTGATCGCATTGGCTACCCGGTGATCATCAAGGCCAGTGCCGGGGGCGGCGGCAAAGGCATGCGACGAGTTGATCGCGCGGCCGACTTCGCTGCGGCGCTGGCCTCGTGCCAACGCGAGGCGGCGGCCAGTTTTGGCAATGAGCAGGTGCTGATCGAGAAGTTCCTGCTGCGACCGCGGCACATTGAAATCCAGATATTTGCCGACAGCCACGGTAACGTCGTGCACCTGTTCGAGCGCGACTGCTCGGTGCAGCGGCGCCATCAGAAGGTTCTGGAGGAGGCGCCGGCCCCGGGTATGGATCTCGAGCGGCGCGCCAGGATGGGCGCAGCCGCACTGGCCGCGGCCCGGGCCGTGGGCTACGTGGGCGCCGGCACTGTCGAGTTCATTGTCGAGCCCGGTGGCAACTTCTATTTCATGGAAATGAATACCCGCCTGCAGGTTGAACATCCGGTTACCGAGATGATCACCGGGCTCGATCTGGTGGAGTGGCAGCTGCGCGTGGCCTGCGGTGACGCGCTGCCACTGCGTCAGGACGAACTGGCCATACACGGGCACGCGATCGAAGCGCGTCTCTACGCCGAAGATCCGGCGCGTGATTTCATGCCGGCCACCGGGCGGCTCGTGCACCTTTGCACCCCGTTGCCCAGTGCCTCGGTGCGCATCGATGCGGGTGTCGAGCAGGGAGATGAAATCACCCCTTACTATGATCCGATGATCGCCAAACTGATCGCCTGGGGTGAGACCCGCGAGGTGGCCCGCGAGCGCCTGGCGCTGGCGCTGCGGGAATTTCAGCTCGTGGGCCCAGGAAATAATATTGCATTCCTCTCCAGGCTGATTGCCACGCCGGCATTCATCGGCGCCGATCTGGATACCACCCTGATCGAGCGCGAGCACGCTCGACTATTCGCGAGTGCCCCTGCCGTGCCGGACGAGGCGCTGGCTATTGCCGCCCTGCAGATCATCGAACACGATCGCCAGGCGGCGCGGCTGGGCCCTGGCGCCGCGGCCTGGCGTAGCAGTGATAGCTGGCGACTCAATGCGCCGGCGGAGCGGCGGCTGCATTTTCGGGCCTTGGGTCAGGGGCCGGCAGTGGGATCAGATCGGGCCGTGTCGGTCACCGCATCGGGCGCTGGCGCGCAGCTGCAATTCGCTGGCGCTACGCTGCACGGGCGTTGCTCAGCCGCTGGCGCGGGCAACGGCACGATGCGGGTCACGCTCAATGGACACAGTTTTCACGCCAGCGCCGTGATCCAGGGTGAGCGCTGCGAGGTATTTGCGCACGGCGAGCATTTCAGTTTCGAGCATGTGGATCCACTCGCTCACCTGGGCGTGGAGGAGATTGCTGAAGGCGGCGTACGTGCGCTCATGCCTGGCAGAGTGGTGGCGTTGCTGGTCAAACCAGGCGCACGGGTCGCCAAGGGCGAGCCGCTGCTGATCCTGGAGGCCATGAAAATGGAGCAGA
The DNA here is from genome assembly GCA_049694695.1 of Steroidobacteraceae bacterium. Classification (GTDB taxonomy): domain Bacteria; phylum Pseudomonadota; class Gammaproteobacteria; order Steroidobacterales; family Steroidobacteraceae; genus FEN-1191. The sequence continues at coordinate 3,082 of JBAVRE010000324.1, forward strand.
GCCTGTATGCACCCGCCGACGGTCAGTGCGTGGCCTTCAATGTTGCGGTTGGCGAACAGGTGACGGAGGGCGCTGAGCTGGTCGAGTTCAAGCTAGATGCCGCGGCGGAGCGGGGCGTCAGTTCAGATTCAGACGTGTGAACGGCACATTGGAGCCAGGCCTCGTGGTCCACAGCGCTTATTGTCGGCATCAGCACGCTACGGCAACTATAATTGACACAGGTGTGGACGGGAGTGTGCGCCATGGATGCCTGTATTGAATAGCAGGGTTGACTGTCCTGGCCGGGCGAACAGTTTGCTGGTCGCCGCAGTCCTGGGTGTTTGCGGGCTGTGCGCTGTTGCACTGATACCGGCGGGCGCGGCGGAACCGGTAGAGGCGAGTACGGTGCGCCCGGAGCCGACGGTAAGCGAGCCGCTGGCCGAACCGCTATCGGAAATATTCATAACTGCGCCCGAGCCGCGCTATGTTGCGCCCACGCGCCGTGATCGCATTGGCCGGATCTGGGCGCCGGTCTATATCAATGGCAAGGGGCCATTCCGCATGGTGCTCGATACCGGCGCCAATCGTTCGGGAGTCATCGCCAGCGTGGCCCAGGCACTGGGCCTGGTACCCGACATCTCCTCATCAGTGATGCTGCACGGTGTGACCGGCTCGACGCCGGTTGCCACGATCAAGGTCGATACACTGCTGGTCGGCGATGTACTGATCAACGGCACCAAAATGCCCATACTCCCGGACGCTCTGGGTGGCGCCGAAGGCATACTGGGCACGGAAGGGCTGACCGACCGGCGCGTGTTCATCGATTTTCGCCACGATCTCATCATCATTTCGCGTTCGCACAATCAGGCTGCGGCGCCCGGATTCGTCACCATACCGTTTCATTTTGAACGTGGCCGGCTGTTGGTTACGGAAGTGGTGGTAGGCAATGTCCGCGCCAAGGCGATTCTCGACACCGGCGGTGAGGTGACTGTGGCCAATCTGGCGATGCGCGAGGCCCTGAGCAAGCGAGCCCGGCGCAACCAGAGCATTGATCAGATCGAAGGCGTGACCAAAGATATCGAGGAAGGCGAGGGCTACGCGCCGCCGCGCATTGCCTTTGGGAGCCTGGAGATCCGCAGCCAGCACATGACCTTTGCCGATATGAATATCTTCAAGCACTGGCGTCTGACCGACGAGCCAGCACTGCTGATTGGCCTGGATGTCATCGGCCTGCTCGATACCCTGATCATTGACTTCAAGCGGCACGAACTGCAGTTGCGCATGGCTCCCGGCTGAGCTTACCTCGCGACCACGTTGCCATCGACGATCTTGACGGCGGCACCCACCGCCAGCTTGGGCTCGGCCGATTCCTTAACGGTGGTTTCAGTGCCGTCGTCGAGACGCACCCTGATTTCGTAGCTGGTCTGCGCGCGCACCTTCTTCTCGACCTTGTTGCCAAGGTAAGCGCCACCCGCCGCGCCGGCTATCTTCGCAATGGTCTTGCCGTTGCCACCGCCGATCTGATTGCCGATCACCAGGCCCGCCAGGCCGCCGGCAACCACGCCTATCGCGGTGCCCTTGCCATCATCCTTGACGGCGGTAATCGACGTGATGACGCCGCAGGTCGTGCACACCACGATCGGCTCGCGCACCGGAGCCCTGGTGGCTTCAGGCGCTGCTGCCGCTGCTACCGGCGCGGCAGCAGCATGGTGAACGGGCTTGCTGGCGGTCCTATGCACAACGGGCTTGGGTGTTTCCGCGGGCGCAGGCGTAGTGACCGGCGCGACAACAGCCTCAGGCGCTGGCGCAACCATGGGTGCGGCAGCCGGCGCGGGCGTGGTCGCGGCGGGTGGCGGCGCTTCGCTGCAGCCCGCGAGCGTGACGGCTACGCCGGCGCTGATGACCAGCACAGCATTGCAAAATAGTAGTTTTGTATTGCCCATGACCTCTACACTCCAAGGAAATGACCAGCTACGCAATCTACCGCAATGCCACAGGAGTGCAATGCCCATCGACCTCATTGTCGCTGCCCACCGACAATTTCCGGCCTGCTTTGGGTCGCAGTGCTTCCGTTGATCGATCGTGACATGCCATGAAGCGCAGATCGCCAGCATCGTTGTCCTATGTCGGTGTGAAGCTTGCGCATGTCGAACTGGTGCGCGCTGGGCGGCGGATTCTGCGCGATCTGCACTGGAACATTGCTCCCGGTGAGCGCTGGGTGCTGCTGGGCGAAAACGGCGCCGGCAAGACGCAGCTGCTGAAAATTCTGGCCGGCGATGTCTGGCCACAACCTGGCAGGCAGGTGCAGCGTGTCTATGACTGGGGCGGCGAGCAATACAGCGAGCCCCTGGGCGTGCGCGAGGAAATCGCCTATCTCGGCGCCGAACGCCAGGACCGCTATCAACACTACCAATGGAATCATTCGGTGCTGGCCGTGGTCGGCACCGGATTGCAGCGTACCGACATTCCGTTGGCACCGCTGCGGCCCGCGGAGCGGCGCGCGCTGCAGGTGCCGTTGCAGCGCTGCGGCATTGCCATGCTGGCGCGACGTCGCTTGCTCTCGCTCTCCTACGGTGAGCGTCGCCTGGTGCTGCTGGCACGCGCTCTGGCATGGCGGCCACGATTGCTGTTGCTCGATGAGCCACTCAACGGGCTCGATGCCGAAAATCGACAGCGAATGCTGCACGCACTGCGAACGCTGCAGCGCACGCGATTGCCTTGGGTATACGCGACGCATCGGCTCGATGAAGTGCCCGCTGGCGCTACGCATCTTGCCGTGCTGAGTGGCGGGCGGCTGCGCACTCAGAAGTGGCCGGCGACCCGCGGTGCGATGACCAGGACGCGTCGGTCGCAGCCGGCGTCCCAGAATCGCAGCACGGCCGCGAGTCGCCGAACCGGGTGCCTGCTGCGATTGGTCAATGCCTGGGTATGGCGTGCAGGCAGCGCGGTGCTACGTGGTGTGTCGCTCAAATTGGGGCGCGGCGAGCGGCTGGTGGTGCATGGCGCCAACGGCAGTGGCAAATCCAGCCTGCTGGGCGCGCTGTACGGTGAATTCGCGGTTGCCGCCGGCGCTGAAGTCTGGCGACGGGGCGTAGCTGCAGGCACTGCGCTCCACGATTTTCAGCGACGCGTTGGTCGTGTCTCTGCGGACCTGCAGGCTGGCTTGCCGCGCGAGCTCACTGCGCTCGAGACAGTGGTGACGGGGCTGCGCCAGTGTTTCGGAATTGATGCCGCGATTACGCCGGGCGAAAGACGGCGAGCACTGCAGGCCTTGCGGCGCGTCGGAGCGCTGGGCCTGGCCGCTCGTCAGAGTGGTGTCCTGTCGTATGGCCAGATGCGACGGGTACTGTTCGCGCGCGCTATTGCCGATGACCCCGAGATGCTGCTGCTCGATGAACCTTACGCGGGGCTGGACGCGCGTACGCGCGGCGCCCTGCAGTCCCTGGTCAATGGTCCTGGCTTGCGGCACGCGGCGATCGTCATGGCGACCCACCATCGTGACGAGTGGCCCGTTGCTGTGAGCCAGGAACTGGAACTGGCGGCTGGCGAAGTGCGATATTACGGTAGCGTGCGCCACGCGCGGGCAGCACGCCCAGCGGCACAACGGAGCTAGATGGTGACCATCCGCACCTGGATTCATTCTGCACGGCTGAAGTTCATCGGCTGGGGCGTGATCACGGCGCTCGCCGTGCTGGGCCTGGGATTCTGGCACCTGGCGCAGCGTGCGGCGCCGGCCGGCATTGAAGTGCCCGGCGGCGATGGTGGTGGTCTGCCGCGCGCGGACGCCGAGTCGGAGGGCTTTGACGCGGCGGCGTTGCAGGGAATTGTGAGCTATGCGCGCCGCAGCGGCGCGCAGGCTCTGCTGGTGACCCGCCATGCGCACCTGCTGGTCGAGCACTACGACGCTGGCCTGGACGAGCGCAGTGCCATCGATACCGGCGCATTTGCCGAGCTATTGGTAGCGCTCGCCGCCGGCATTGCGCTGCACGAGCACGCGCTGCCGCTACCGCAGGACCTGCGGCTGGTCGATGCCACGGCGGCCGACAGACTGGCGGGGCAGATCGCCACGGCCAGTCAGCTGAGCTATCCGCAGTTCCTGTCGCGTAACATCTGGCAGCCCCTGAACGCGGCGCGCGCGCACTTCCTGCTGAGCTCACCGGCAGCCGCGCTGAACGCGGGCTGTTGTCTTGCCGCGCGCAGCAGTGACTGGCTGCGGGTCGCCGAGCTGTTGATCGCTGATGGGCGTTTCGAAGGCACGCAGGTGTTGCCGGCCGGTTGGGCGCAACAGGTACTCAAACCCAGCGCTGAGGATCCGGGACGCGCATTTGGTGTGTGGCTGGCGGCCAGCGCTCATGGCGCCGAGCCCTTTGTAGCGCATGACGTTTTCTTTCTGCGCGGCGTCGGTCGCACGCATTTGTACGTGGCGCCGCGCCTGCATATCGCGATCCTGCTGCTCGATACGCGCGCTGCAACCAGCAGCGACGACGAAACGCGTCTGCCCAACTTGGTGTTTCGTGCGCTGCGCGCCGGGCCTGGCGATGATCGCCAGAAGATCGGCGAGCTGGTACCGGGGCACTCACACTGACTGGCGCGCGCCTGGGCTTTCCTCCAGACTCGCGCAGCCAGGCGATCGCCCGGGGAGGTAGACGATGAAACCGAGAATGCTGTTGGGTCTGGTCGTGGTCGCGCTCAGCGTTCATGGCAGCGCGCGAGCCGACGCAACCGTCACGGTAATTCGGGCCGGGCACTTCATAGATACTGACTCCGGCCGCGTGCTCGACGCGCAGACCATCGTGGTACGGGACGGCGTCATTGCCGGGGTCGGCACAAATATTGAAGTGCCCGCTGGTGCGCAGCTCGTGGACCTGAGCGACTACACCGTGCTGCCGGGATTGATGGATGCGCACACTCACCTGACCATTGACGCGAGTCATCAGGATCCGCTGGGCGAACTCGAGCATACCGGTGCGGAGCGTGCCCTGGGATCGCTCCCGAACGCCCGCGCCGTGCTGCTTGCGGGCTTCACCACCGTGCGTGATCTCGGCAGCTATCGCGCGCTGGTAGATGTCGCCCTGCGTGACGCCATCAATCGTGGGGACGTGGTTGGACCGCGCATGTATGTTACCGGCGCCTACCTGACGATCACGGGCGGGGCCGGCGCCGTAACGGGCTTCGCGCCGGATGTCACGCTGCCCTGGGACCTGCGCTACGGCAATGCCAATTCGCCCGGTGAAGTGCGCGAGCGCATCAGGGCCCTGGCCGGCCAGCGTGTCGACGTCATCAAGATGTTCGCCACCGGCGCCATCCTCACTCACAACAGCAACCCGTCGGCACGCGAGGCGACTCCTGAGGAACTCGCGGCGGCAGTCGACGAGGCGCATAATTTCGGCCTCAAGCTGGCCGTGCACGCGCACGGCGCCGAGGGCATCAAGGCGGCGGTGCGTGCCGGCGCTGCCTCCATCGAACACGGCAGCCTGATGGACGACGAGGGGCGGATGCTGATGAAGCAGCACGGTACTTACCTGGTGCCGACGCTGGAGGTTCGCGAATGCATCGGCAGCAACTACCCACCGGAATTCGTGGCCAAGAGCAAGCTGATCATGAGCGCGCAGCTGGAGAATTTTCGCAAGGCCGTCAGTGCCGGCGTGAAGATCGGTTTTGGCACCGATATAGGAGTGTGCCCGTTCGGCCAGAACGCCCGCGAGTTCGCACTCATGGTGGCGAACGGCATGACGCCGATGCAGGCTATCCAGTCCGCCACCGTCGCCGATGCCGACCTGTTTGGCGTTGCCGACAAGCTCGGGTCCATAAAGAAGGGCAAGCTGGCCGACCTGATTGCGGTACGCGGCGACCCGCTCGTCAATGTACGGCTGCTCGAGGATGTCCGCTTCGTGATGAAGCAGGGCGTGATCTACAAACAGGACTGAACAGCGGGCCTGGGTCCCTCAGGGCAGATCCTTGCCATCTCCGCTGGGCGCAGACGAAAACTGTTCCGGTGCCGGCAGCACAATTGCGCTGTGACCTGCCGCCGTCAACTGACCGTTGAGTGCGCCCAGTTCCACGCTGTGCAGTGACTGCCAGAGCTCGAGCGCCTGGCGCAGGCGAGCGCGGTAGTCATCGAGTCCCGCCTGCTGTCCGGGTGTCGGTGCGAAGTCGGCGCCTTCGAGACCGGCGGCGAGCCCGCCGATGACTTCGCTGATGGTGGCGAAATCGGCATCGACTCCTTCCACCGGTTTGATCAGCACCGAAATCTTTTTTTCCAGCGCGCTGGCGGCTTCGAGCAAGCCGCCACCGAGTCCGGGGCGCAGCGCCGCCAGCTGCTTGCCGAGCGCCTGCACTTCACCATTTGCCACATAGGCCTGCTCGAGTGCCGTGGCTGCGGCCCGCGAGTACGCGAGTGAGCGTTCCAGATCGGCCATGGGCGTGCCCAGGCGTGGATCAGCTTTCACGCTCAGCGGCTGGCGCCATTGCTGGGTGCCCACCTTGAGCACCACCTCGAAGCGACCCGGCACGACATAGGCTCCGGCCGGAAGTGTCGGCGTGTTCACGCCGTAGACGGCACCGATGCCATACTCATAGCTTATGGCACGCGGCTGCGGATAACGCAGGTCCCAGACGAAGCGATGCGCGCCCGGCGTCGCCGCCAGCACTGGCAGTGGCTTGAGCCAGTCTGCCGCGAAATAGCGATGAGCGCGTGCAGCAACCGGCTTATCGTCACTCGCAAAGCGCCGCACCAGCGCGCCCCGGGCGTCGTGGATCTCAAGCGTGATCGGCCCGGGCGCGTCGGCGGCGAGGGTGTAGTCGATCACCGCGCCCGCGGGTGGGTTCATGCCAACAGAGGTCTCGGCGGGCAGCGGCGTATCGTGGTTGTTGTTGGGGTGAACCCGATAGGCCGTGGCCGGGGCGAACAGCTGAGTTTGATCGCCGGGTTGCGTCAGCGTACGCAGCGGACTGACGTCGTCGAGCACCCAGAGGGCACGGCCCTGGGTTGCGGCGACCAGGTCATTACCGTGCACCAGCAGATCGCGCACCCAGGCCTGCGGCAGGTTCAGCTGCAGTGCCTGCCAGTGGTCACCGTCATCGAGCGACACATAGACACCGGCATCGGTGCCCGCATACAGCAGGCCGCGCTTGAGCGGATCGGCGCGTACCACGGCGAGGAAATGATCGTGCGGCAGGCCGGCGTTGATGGGCTGCCAGCTCTTGCCACCGTCATGCGTGCGCCAGGCGTAGGGTGCAAAGTCATCCTGGCGATGGTTGTCAGCCGCGACATAGGCCGTGTCCGCAGCCAGCGCGGAAGGGTCGATGGTGTTGACGCGCGCCCAGTGCGGAAGTCCGGGCGGGGTCACATCCTGCCAATGCATGCCGGCATCGCGCGTCAGCTGTACCAGTCCGTTGTCGGTGCCCACCCAGATGAGCGCGTTGCTGAGCGGCGAGGGTGCGATATTGAAGATCACACCATAGCCACAGGCTGCGGCATCGGCTACCTGCACATCACCGTCGCAGCGCTGCGCACCAGGGCGTTGGCCGGTGAGATCAGGACTGATGATCTGCCAGTGCTCGCCGCGATCGACGCTGCTCCACAGCAGCTGCGAGCCCACATAAAGCGGATAGGGCGCACGCTGCGACACGGCCAGCGGCGTGATCCAGGTGTACCGGTATTTCACTGTGGTCTGGCGTTTGCCGTAGCTGCTCACCGGCCAGGGCGTGATGTCGCGCGATTGTCCGTGGCGCACATCCCAGCGGTTCAGCCTTCCGCCCAGGCCACTCGTATAAACGATGTTGGCGTCGGCCGGGTCGGGAAGATCATCGTCGCGCTCATCGCCGCCAACCGGGTTCCAGTCGCGGAAAGTCAGCGACCCGTAGTCGCTGCGGCTGGCGATGGACACCGTGCCGCTGTCCTGCTGCCCGGAGTAAACCCGGTAAGGGAAGCCATTGTCTGCTCCAAGGTGATAGAACTGTCCGGTCGGCTGGTTGTACCACTCGCTCCAGCTCTTGCCGCCATCCACGCTTACTGCCGTGCCCTGGTCGCTGCTGGTGACCATGCGCTCCGTGTGTCTGGGGTTGATCCACAGGTGGTGGTAATCGTCGCCGCCGGGCGCGCCGCGAATGATCGTGAAAGTCTGGCCCGCGTCGCGCGAATAGTGAATGGATTGGCCGACGAAGTAGACGCCATCGGGATCGTCGGGCGCCACGGTGAGGCGGCTCACGTACCAGTTGGTCACCGGCGCGGCGTCATTCACTTTCTGCCAATGGGCACCGGCGTCGTCCGAGCGGTACAGGCCGCCGGAGTCCTCTGAGTCGATCGAGGCGTAGATCCGCGTGCCCTGCGCCGTGTGCGCGACGGCCAGGCCGATGCGGCCGAGCGCGCCGGTGGGCCAGCCCGCACCGCCGAGTACCGACCAGCTCTTGCCACCATCGGCCGAGGTGTAGATCGCGCTGCCCGATCCCGCGATCGGCTTGAAATAGCTGAGCCAGGGGAAATTGCGCGCCTCCCAGGCGGCCGCATAAATGCGCTCCGGGTCGGCTGGATCGGCGGCCAGATCGACCACGCCGGTGTCGGCGTTGATGGCCAGCGTGTGGCTCCAGGTGGCGCCGCCATCGACGCTGCGATAGACGCCCCGTTCGGCGTTGGGTCCGAAGATGTGGCCGAGTGCGCCAACCAGTACGATCTTCGAATCGTGCGGATCCACCAGGATCGCGCCGATGTGGCGCGTCGCCTCGAGCCCGACGTGAGCCCAGCTCTTGCCGCCATCGGTTGATCTATAGACACCGTCGCCCGCAGCGATGTCATAGCGCGGCTCCGGCTGACCGGTGCCGACGTAGATGACCTGCGCATCGCTGGGCGCAATCGCCAGCGCGCCAATCGAGGAGGCCGCGCCGGCGCCATCGAATATCGGCGCCCAGGTGCGACCGGCGTTGACCGTCTTCCAGACGCCGCCGCCGGCGGCGCCGAACAGGAAGGTGTCGGGCTGGTCGGCGATGCCGGTGGCCATCGTGCTCCAGCCGCCACGGAACGGTCCTAGCAGACGCCAGTGCAGATCCGGCAGGGGCGCAGCGGTGGCGAGCGAGGAGATCAGCAGCGCCGCGAGTGCGCCGGCTACCGCGAAGAACTGGCGCAGCAACATGGAAACTCCTTGGGTCATGTCGGCTTCCTGGAAAAACTGCGTGGTACTAGGCGGCACGCAGTCCGGCCACCACGCTCTGTCGCGCTGCGCGTATCGCCGGCAACAATCCGCCCAGCAATGCCAGCAGCAGGCCGTAGCTCAGCCCGCGCGCCATGAGCGCGGGCGTTACCTTGAAGGCAAAGGTTATCTGGCTGAAGCTGGCCCAATTCATGGTGGAGGTTTCAATGCCGTTGAAGCCCAGCCATGCCGCCAGGCAACCGAGCAGGCCGCCCGCCAGGCCCAGCAGCATGGACTCGGTCAGTACCGAAGTAACCACGGGCAGCGCGCCGAAGCCCAGGGCGCGCAGCGTGGCGATCTCGCGCGTGCGCGCCGCAACCGTGGAATACATGGTGTTGAGCGCCGCGAATACCGCGCCCAGGCCCATGAGAATGGCGATGACCGAGCCGACCGATTCAATCATGGTCGTGATAATGCGCGATTGTTCCTGGTAGAAGGCCCGTTCCGAAAGGGCGCGTACCGTGAGCCGCGGGTCGGCTTTGAGCGTCCTGGCGAACTCACCCAGTGCGGCGGCACTGCGCAGCTGCACGCGCACCGACTGAAAGCTGCTGCCGCGGTTATAGGCGTTCTGCAGCACGGTGGCATCGGTCCACACCTCGCCCTGGGCGACGCTGCCGCGATCGGCGAAGACGCCGGCGACATACCAATCGGTACTGCCCCAGCGCACCGTGGCGCCGGTAGTCAGCCCGCGAAACTGGCGGGCCGCACCCTGGCCGACAATAACCTCGAAAGTGCCGGGCTTGAACATGCGGCCGGCGATGATGCGAAAATCCCGGCGCAGCAGTGGCGCGTGGCCTTCGACACCACGCAGCGGCACATTGGCGCTGGTGCCGGTGACGCGCATCGGCGCATCGATGATGACGTACAGCTCCGGCGAGGCCAGCGGACCGTCAGCGCCACGCGCCACCTGCGGCGCGTCGGCGATCAGCCGCGTCTGCTCCAGGCTCAAGCCGCTGCTCATCTCATCATTGGAGCCGCCGCGCAGCACGATGGCGACATCGTCGCGGCCCGCGTACTGCAGTACACCGCGAAACCCTTCAGCCATCGACAGCACGCCGATGAGTATGGCGACTACGCCAGCGACGCCAACAGCGGCCACCAGTGACGAGGACAGCCGGCTGGGAACATTGCGCAGATTCATCGCCGTTATCGCGCCGAGCTGCCGCAGTGTGTTGAAGTTCACGCCTCAGCCTCCCTGCCGCAGGGCGTCGGTAATCTTGAGCCGCCATGCCGCCCACGCGGGCAAGGCACCCGCCAGCAGGCCCAGGCCCACCGCCACGGCGAGTGCTGCCAGCCAGGCGTCGGCCGGCATGTCAAAGAGTGGCAGATATTGCTGCAGGGCGCGCCGCGCGACCGCCGTCACTGAGCGCGCCAGCAGCATGCCGAGGCCGCCACCCAGCAGTGTGATCACCAGGGATTCGCCCAGCACCAGCCCGAGTATCTGTCCGCTCCGGAATCCCAGTGTCTTCATTACCGCCAGCTCCGCGGTGCGTTCGCGGATCGATTGCGACATCGTGTTGGCGGTAACCAGCAGCATGGTGAAAAACACCGCGCTCACCACGATGCTGATGATGGCGCCGATGTTGCCGACCTGATTGATGAATGCCTGCGCAAAGGCGCGCTCGCTCGAGGTCTTGGTTTCCGTCGACGAGTTTGCGAACAGCCTGTCGATGCTGCGCGCCACCTCGCCAGCACGGGCCGGATCGCCGACCCGCAGCACCAGCCAGCCGATCCGGTCGCGATCGAAGGCTCGCGGCTCGTTGAAATACTGGTAGTGAAAGAACAGCGCGTTGGTGTCGCCGCTGGCGCTGTTGCGGTAGATGCCATCGACGCGCAGATCCCAGACGTTGCTGCCGTCGCGCTTGCGGTAAATGTTGGAATGCAGCGGAATGACATCGCCGATCTTCCACTTATAGGCATTGGCGAGCGCTTCGCCGACGATCATGCCGGTGGTGTCCTGCAGCCAGTTGCGGCGTTGCTGTGCCGGCAGCTCCAGTTCAGGATAGACGGCAAACAGGGTATCGGCATCGGCCACCTGGGCGACCACCGTGGTGCGTTCATCGGGGTAAGTGCCGCCGAACCAGATGAGTCCGGTGACCGCGCGCACCCCGTCGACGCTCGCGACGCGGTTCAGATAGCTGCGCGGCAGCGACAGGATGAACGACACCTTGTGCATCGTGATCAGGCGATCGGCGCCGGTGAGTTCCACGCCGCCGGTTATCGCCTGGCGCAGCGCCAGCAGTATTCCGAACAGCAGGAACGCGGTGGTCACCGAGGCCAGTGTCAGCAGAGTGCGAATGCGCCGGCGCCACAGGTTGGCACGCAGAAGTGGCAGGTACTTCAGGACACTCATGGCGGCAGGCCTGGCAAATCGATGCCGGTCTCGAACACCACGGTGGCGGCGCCAGATACGCTGACCGTGGCGGGCTGGGCTTCGCCGCCCTGCACGCTGACCTGCAGCTCGCCCGCCCGCCCCATGTGATGTCCCTGCCGGGCGTGAAACTCGCCGCTGAATGGCGCACTCAACGACGCTCCGGGCAGCAATCCTCGTGTACCCAGCAGCGCGGCCAGCATGGCATGCGCATTGCCACTGACCGGATCTTCGGCAATGCCAAGCGCCGGGCAGAACATGCGGGCCTCGGTCTGGCAGTCAGGCACCGCTGGCCGGAGCGTGAACAAGAAGAAGCCGGGCGCAGCGCCCGCCGCCGACAGTGCCGCCAGACGCGCCAGGTCCGGTTGCACGCGCGCCAGGCAGGCGC
>JBAVRE010000325.1:0-1681 GCA_049694695.1 Steroidobacteraceae bacterium
TGACGGCGTTGCCCACGCGGCCGCGCCGCAACGCGACGTTGCTCAGACCCCAGGCAGCACCGGCCGCGAGCGCCAGCAGATCACCGCTGAGCAGCTCTCCGGCAGACTTGCCACTGTGGCCCAGGAACGCGATGACGATGCCGAGAAAGGCCACTGCTATACCCGACCACTGGAGGCGATTCAAACGCTCCTCAGGCAGGAATTGCACACCGAGGGCCGTGAAAATTGGCGCCGAGTAGAGAAACACGATCGTATGGGCCGCCGTCGTGCGGACAAGTGCCGCGCCGACCAGCAGGAACTCGATCGAGAACAGGACACCCAGCAGCAGGCCACTCGCCAGGGTGCCGTCGGAAAATGCTCGGCGACCTTCGCTGACCAGCACCCAGACACCGAAGAAGATCGCTGCGCCCGCGAAACGGATCGCCAGCTGCATGATCGGGGTGACATCGGCCACGATGGATTTCATGGCTACCTGCTGAATGCCCCAGATCGAGCACAGCAGCAGCATGAGCGCTACCGCCCGGGCATCCAGATGCTGGCGTATCGGTACCGCTCGTGCGGCCGGAGCCCGCCGTTCGCGCTCAGAGTTACTCACATGTCCACCCGCGCCGGATCCAGCCGCGGCGTTAGCGGTAGCGTGACAACAGCTTGGCCAATGCTTCCGGGCCCGGATTGAGCCGGGCATAGGGAATCTGGTTCAGGGGCTCGTCCGGTGTGCTGTTGAGCTCGTGGAATTCCGGCTGGCCGGTGCTGACGTGCAGCAACCCGGTCAGGTACTCATTGTCGCGCAGGCGCTCGCGGATGCGCGCCAGCGCGGCGCCGCGATCGGTCGGATCGTACTCAGCGTCGACCTTGCGCAGCACGATGCGGCTGCCATCGTGCATGGTCACCGGCAGCGCCTCACCGGGCGCATAGTTGACGCTGATCTCGCCACTGGGCGGCACGAAATCCGTGTGCACTGCTTCCATGTAGTGTTCGCGCGTGTAGGTGTAGCTGCGCGTCGAACCTTCATGATCGTTGAAGGTGACACAGGGCGAGAGCACATCGATGAGCGCCAGCCCGGGGTGATGCATCGCGGCCTGGATCAGCGGCACCAGCTGGCCTTTGTCGCCGGAAAAACTGCGCGCCACGAATGAGGCGCCGAGCGTCAACGCCAGCTGCACCGGATCGATGGGCGGCTGGTTGTTGACCTCGCCCTTCTTGGCCTTGGTGCCGACATCGGCCGCGGCGGAAAACTGCCCTTTAGTGAGGCCATACACGCCGTTGTTCTCGATGATGTACACCATGTCCAGGTTGCGGCGGATGGCGTGGATGAACTGCCCCAGCCCGATCGAGAGCGTGTCGCCGTCGCCGGAAACCCCGATGTATTTCAGCTGGCGGTTGGCGGCGTTGGCGCCGGTCGCCACCGAAGGCATGCGCCCGTGCACGGAATTGAAACCGTGCGCGCCGCCGACAAAATAGGCCGTGGTCTTCGATGAGCAACCGATGCCGGAGAGCTTGACCAGGTTCTTCGGCTCGATCGCATTGGCCCAGCAGGCCTCGACGATTGCCGCCGTGATGGAATCGTGGCCGCAGCCGGCGCACAGCGTGGAACTGGAACCCTCGTAGTCGCGCCTGGTCATGCCGAGCGCATTGCGCGGCAGCTCCGGGTGGGCGACCTTGGGTTTGGCCATGAAGCTCA
>JBAVRE010000326.1:0-7939 GCA_049694695.1 Steroidobacteraceae bacterium
ATGAAGCAGCGCTGGCCGCCAAACTGGCGGCAGCGCCGCGCAAGCACCTGCTGCTGCGCTTTAACGACGAAGCCTGGGCGGAGGTCTATGACGCCCGCGGCAAGCGACTGCAGTTCGGTTTCGCGCATGCTGGCAGCAGCAGCGACCTGGTGGGCACACCGCCCTTCCGGATCGTGCTGGGCAATGTCGGTGCCATCGAGATGGTGCTCGAGGGCGCGGCCATCAGCCTGCCCACTGCGGCGCCTGGCGAGCGCGTGCGTCTCATGCTCAGCAGCAAGGGCGGCGTGACGCTGCGTCCGTAGCGCCCTGGCAGCAGCCGCGCACGCTGAATTTTGGAGGACGATTGAGCAGACAGATACAGTCCGTGCGTGGCATGAATGACGTGCTGCCCACGCAAATTGCCCTGTGGCAGCAGCTCGAGCGGGTGCTGCGCGGGCTGCTGCGCGAATACGGCTATGAAGAGCTGCGCGTGCCAATCGTCGAGCACACCGAGCTGTTTCATCGTTCGATCGGCGAACACACCGATATTGTCGAGAAGGAAATGTACAGCTTTACCGACGCGGGCGGCGAGCAGCTGACCTTGCGGCCGGAAGCGACCGCCGGCATCGTGCGGGCCATCATTTCCAACGGCCTGCTGCGCGGCGCGCGCCTGAAGCTGTGGACCGAGGGTCCGATGTTCCGGCATGAGCGGCCGCAGAAGGGGCGCTTTCGCCAGTTTCACCAGTTCAGCGTGGAAGCGGTGGGTTTCGCCGGCCCCGATATCGATGCCGAGCTGATCGCCCTGAGTGCGCGCCTGTGGCGGCGGCTCGGCATTGCGCGCGTGCGCCTGCTGATCAACTCGCTGGGCAGCAGCGACTCACGGCAGCGTTACAAGGAACAGCTGCTGGTCTATCTCAGGCGCCACGAGTCGGCCCTTGATGAAGACAGCCGCCGCCGGCTGCTTGGCAATCCCCTGCGCATCCTCGATAGCAAGAACCCGGCGATGCAGGAGCTGATTGCCGGCGCACCGGTACTGACCGACAGTCTCGATGAGGAGTCGCAACGGCATTTTGCCAGCCTGCGTGCCGCGCTCGACGCCCTCGGCATCGCCTATACGGTTAATCCGCGCCTGGTACGCGGACTCGACTACTATTCACGCACGGTGTTTGAGTGGGTGACCGACGCACTGGGTGCGCAGGATGCCATTTGCTCCGGTGGCCGCTACGATGGCCTGATCGCCCAGCTGGCGGGCGAGCCGACGCCGGGGATCGGCTTCGCGCTCGGGGTAGAGCGGGTGGTCGAGCTGCTGAGCCAGGGTGCGGCCATGCCGGGCGAGCCCGCGCCGGCCGCTTACCTGATCGCCAGCGGCGCGCGCGCCGAGCTGGCAGCCCTGCAGCTCGCCGAGGCGCTGCGCGAGGCGCTGCCAGGGGCTGGCGTTCAGATGAATCTCGGTGCCGGCAACTTCAAGGCACAGTTTCGCCGCGCCGACCGCAGCGGGGCCTGCCTGGCGCTGATCCTGGCCGATGCCGAACTCGACCGCGGGGTCGTCGCCGTGAAACCATTACGCCGTGAGGCGGGTCAGAGCGAGTGCCTGATCGCCGAGCTGCCCGGGCGCATGCCGAAAATCCTTGAGGAGGAATCGTGGAAGACTTCATGAACGAACAGGAACAGTGGGATTTGCTGCGCTCGCGGGCTCGTGAGTACGGTCCCTGGATCGTCGCCGGCGTGGCGCTGGCAGCCGCCGGCCTGTGGGGCTGGAAGTGGTGGCAGGCGCGCACTGAGGAGCGCCTGCTGCAGGCCGGGGCGCAATACGAGCAGGTGGTCAGCGCTTTCAGCGGCAATGACATGGCCAAGGTGCAGGCGCTGGCCGACAAGCTGAGCCAGGAGCATCCGGGCACCGGCTACGCCGAGCATGCGCAGCTGGCCGTCGCCGGTCTGCAGGTGGAACACAACCAGGCGGGCGCGGCAATCGAGCGCCTGCAGAAAGTCATGGCGGCCACCAAGGATGCCGAACTGGCACTCACGGTGCGCCTGCGCATCGCGCGCATCCAGTTAGACCAGAACAGGGCCGATGACGCGCTGGCGACGCTGGCGGCTGTGCAGCCCGGGGCTTTTGCCGCACGATTCGCGGAAGTGCGCGGTGATGCGCTGCTGGCCAAGGGTGATCGTGCCGCGGCGCTCAAGGCCTATCGTGAGGCGGCCAGCAGTGCCGACAAGGGCTCCAATGAACTGCTGACCCTGAAGATCAATGCGCTGGCGCACTCGTGAAGAACACCATGACACGATCCGCTGTGGCGCTGCTGTGCATGGCGGCGTTGCTGTGTGCGCTGCCCGCCTGTAAATCAAAGACCAAGCCCGACAAGCCCCTGGCGCTGGTCGATTTTCCAGCCAAGTTCAAGCCGCAGCGCGCCTGGAGCACCAGCATCAGCGGCGGACAGCCGAAACTGAGGCTCGGGCTGGCGCCGGTTGTCGATGGCAAGCGTCTGTACGCCGCCAATGGCAAGGGTGAAGTGCTGGCGCTCGACGCCACCAATGGCAAGCGTCTGTGGCAGCAGCAGCTTCATGCCACGCTCTCGGGCGGGCCGGGTGCAGGCGGCGAGCTGGTGTTGCTGGGCACGGCCAGCGGCGCGGTCATCGCCCTGAACGCGGCCAATGGCGTGCAGCGCTGGCGCACGCAGCTCAATACGGAAATTCTCGCCGCGCCGATTGTCAGCGGTCAAATGGTGGTGGTGCGCAGCGTAGACGGCAAGCTCTTTGGCCTCGCCGCCAGCGATGGCAAGCAGCGCTGGGTGACCGATCAGCAGGTGCCGCGGCTATCATTGCGGGGCACCAGCACACCGATTGTCAGCGGCGAATACGCCATCGCCGGTTTCGACAATGGCCGCCTGCTGGCGGTCACGCTCGGTGGTGGCACCACGGCCTGGGATGTCGCCATCAGCCAGGCGCGCGGCAGCAGCGAGCTGCAGCGCCTGATTGACATCGATTCGCCGGCGGTTGCCGATCTCGACGAACTTTATGTGGTCGGTTTCCAGGGGCACGTGGCGCGCCTGAGTCGCGATTCGGGGCGCGAGATCTGGTCGCACGAGATCTCGAGCTACCGTGGCCTGGCGCTCGATCCGGTCGGCGTACTGGTCGCGACCGCAGAGGGCGAGGTGGTCAAGCTCGATCGTGCTGGTGGCGCTGAACGCTGGCGGCAGAAGGGACTGCTGCGCCATCCGCTTACCCGTCCGGTCGTGCAGGGCACGAACATCGTGGTGGGCGACGCCCAGGGCTACCTGCACTGGCTGAACGGTGAGAATGGCGCGTTCGAGGCGCGCGTCAAGGTCGGCGCGCCGCTGAGCGCAGCGCCGCTGGTGGTGGGCAACCTGCTGATCGTGCAGACCGACAAGGGCGCGATCGAGGCCTGGCGCACAGGCACGCACTGAGCTGACATGCTGCCCATTGTCGCCATCGTGGGCAGGCCGAACGTGGGCAAGTCCACGCTGTTCAACGTGCTCACGCGTACCCGCGATGCCATCATTGCCGATGTCGCGGGCGTCACGCGTGATCGCCAGTATGGCTACTCGCGCATTGGCGCCGTGCCCTGCGTGCTGATCGATACCGGCGGACTGGTCGACAAGCCCAGCGGCATCGAGGCGCTGATGCGCCTGCAGACCGAAAAAGCCGTCGCCGAGGCGGATCGCATCATCTTTCTGGCCGATGCGCGCGCCGGCCTGACGACCCAGGATCGCAACATAGCCAATGAGCTGCGCCGCGCCGGCAAGCCGGTGACGCTGGCCATCAACAAATCGGAAGGCCTCGATGCCGATATGGTCGCGGCCGATTTCCAGGTACTGGGCCTGGGCGAGCCGCACGCCATTGCCTCGGGCCACGGGCAGGGCTGCCGCGAACTCATCGAAACGGTGCTGGCAGGACTGGTAGCCGGTCACGGTCCCGCCGATGACACCAGCGCGATACGCGTCGCCATCATCGGCCGCCCCAACGTCGGCAAATCAACGCTGGTCAATCGGCTGCTGGGCGAGGAGCGCGTCATCGCCAGTGAAACGCCCGGCACCACGCGCGATTCGATCCTCGTGCCCTTCAGGCGCGACGAACGCGATTTCCTGCTGGTCGATACTGCCGGCATACGCCGCAAGGCGCGCGTCGATGATCCGCTCGAACGTGCCAGCGTGGCGCGCACGCTCCAGGCGATTGCCGAGGCGCACGCTGTCGTGATGGTGCTCGATGCCCACGATTCCATCGGTGAGCAGGATGCCAGTGTACTGGGCCAGGCGCTCGAGCGCGGTCGGGTGCTGCTGATCGCCATCAACAAGTGGGATGGCATTCCGACCGAGAAGCGCGAGGAAATCCGCAACCTGCTGTCGTTCAAACTCGACTTCGTGCCGTTCGCGCCGCTGCATTTCATCTCGGCGCGGCACGGCACCGGGGTCGGCGAACTGGCGCGCGACCTGGTGCGCGGCTACGATGCGGCGATGCGCGCCATGCCGACGCCGGCGCTGACCAAAGTGCTGGAAAAAGCCCTCGAAGCGCATCAGCCGCCGCTGGTCCGCGGGCGCCGGATCAAGCTGCGTTATGCGCACCAGGGCGGGCGTAATCCGCCGCGCATCATCATCCACGGCAACCAGACCGAGTCGATCCCGGAATCCTACCGCCGCTATCTTGCCAACGTGTTTCGCGAGGCTTTCGATCTGTTTGCCACGCCAGTGGCGGTGGAATTTCGCACCGACCGCAATCCCTACGATCGCCTCAAGGCCGGGAAGCGCCGGCCGCGCGCCGCTGGAACAATGCCGGGTCGACGAACGCGCGGTTGAGCGCGACACCAAAATGCAGGTGCGCGCCGGTCACGCGTCCGGTAGCGCCCACGGTCCCGAGCGCAGCGCCCGCGGCCAGCTGCGCGCCGCGGGCCACGCCAATGGTCTGCAGGTGGCAATACATCGTGATCAATCCGCCGCCGTGATCAATGAGCACGGTGTTGCCGTTGAAGAAATAGCTGCCGGTCTCCACCACCGTGCCGGCCGCGGCAGCGTGCACCGGGGTGCCAGCCGCGGCGGCGATATCCATGCCCGAATGCGGATCGCGCGCAGCGCCGTTGAAGAAGCGCCGCAGCCCAAAGGAGCTGGAGCGTACGCCAGCCACGGGTGAGCGCAGCTGTACGCTTGCTGGTGGCGCCGCGGAGTAGGTGGCCAGGGCCGCGTGGATCAGGGCCTGCTCGCGCGCGACGCGTTCGAGGTCGGCGGCCGACAGGTCCACCTGCGCTGGCGCCACCTGCAGATGCTGTTCGCGATAACGCCAGGGCTTGATGGTGAAGGGCAGGCGCGTTTCACTGCTGGCGGTGCCGGTGCCGGTGCCGGTGCCGGTGCCGGTGCCGGTGTCAGCGGCAGCGCTGCTGCTCACCCGCAGTTCGGCTGGTCCCGGGCTTTGTGCCAGCGGAATGCCGACCACGGCGAGCCACTGTTCGCGCCGGCGCACGATCAGCACCGGCGCCTCACCGAACCAGGCGCGCGGCGCCGTGGCGCTGTGGCCCGGGAGCACCAGCAGCGCGACGCCGCCGGGTACGCTGCGCGCCAGCGGCAGGGCGGGCGGCGCGGCCAGCGCGGTCGTGGATGGCGCAGCGAGCGCGACGGTCGCTACAACTGCCCAGCTCGCGGCGCTGATGACCTGTGCCGCTCGTGTGAGGCGTGGGTTCATGGGTCTACTCACGCTTGCCCGTGACCTGTGCCGTGACAATGCCATCAGCCAGCCGCGCTTCGATGGCGACCCCAGCGCTCAGTTCGCGCTGGCTGCGGATCAGCGTCCCGTCGGCGGCCCGCGTGATGATGGCGAAGCCGCGCTCCAGCGTCGCCAGCGGACTGATCGCGTGCAGCGCGCGCATCGCCAGCTCGAGTCGTGCGCCCGCCGCCACCAGCCGTTGCCGCAACGCCGCCTGCAGCCGTGCGCTGCAGGCTGCGGTGCGCAGCTGCAGTTCGCGCAGCTGATGGTGCGGTGAGCGCGCCTGCAAGCGGCTCGCCAGCGCGGCCAGCCGCGCGCGCGCGTCCCGCAGCCGCGTGGCCAGCGCCCGACGCAGGCGGCCGTCAAGCTCGTCAAGTCGCTGTGCGTGCTGATTGAGCCGGGCGCCCGGGTGCGCCCGCTGCAACCTGGCATGCACCGTCTTCAGGCGCGCCGCGTGCTCGAGCAGCACGCGGCGCATGCCAGCGCTGTTGCGCGTCGCCAGTTGCGCGAAGCGCTGTAGCCAGACGCGTCGGTCAGGCACCACTGCCTGCGCGGCCGCCGTGGGCGTGGGCGAGCGCAGGTCGGCGACGAAATCGGCAATGGTGACATCTGTTTCGTGACCGATACCCGCGACCACCGGTAGCGCGCAACGGGCGATGGCGCGCGCCACGCGCTCATCGTTGAAGGCCCACAGGTCCTCGAGTGAGCCGCCACCACGCGCCAGAATCAGCACCTCGCACTCGGCGCGGGCGCTGGCCAGGTCGAGCGCGGCGACGATGGCGGGCGCGGCCGCCGCGCCCTGCACCGGCACCGGATAGATCAGCACCGCGGCGGCCGGGAAGCGCGCCGCCAGCACGTGCAATATGTCGCGAATGGCGGCACCGCTGGGCGAGGTAATCACGCCTATGCGCAGCGGCGCGGCGGGCAGCGGTCGCTTGCGCTCAATGGCGAACAGACCCTCGGCGGCCAGGCGTGTGCGCAGTTCCTCATAGGCCCGCTGCAGCGCGCCGACGCCGGCATCTTCGAGGTGCTCGAGCAGCAGCTGGTAGTCGCCGCGCGGCTCGTAGAGGCTGACCCGCCCGCGCGCCAACACCTGCTGGCCTTCGCGGGGCGTGAAGCGTGCGAGCGCATTGCGCTGCCGGAACATGGCGCAGCGCAGCTGCGCGTCACTGTCCTTGAGCGAGAAGTACCAATGCCCCGAGGTGGGCCTGGAGAAGTTGGAGATCTCGCCCTGCACCCACACACTCCCCAGCGCCCCTTCCAGCGCCAGGCGCGCCTCGTGGTTCAGGCGCGTGACGGTGTAGACATTGGGTCCGGTCGGTGGTGGCAGTGAGCTCATGGGCCCGAGTTTAACCTTCCCGGGCGCTTTCGGGTTTACGCCGCCGGCCCCGGTGCGTACAATGGCGCGCTTCTTTTTGGGATGTCTTCCCTATGCGGATTGTCGAAGAAGCACTCACTTTTGACGACGTTTTGCTGGTGCCGGCACGCTCCGACGTGCTGCCGCGCGAGGTCGACCTTTCCACCCAGCTCACCCGCCATATTCGCATCGGCCTGCCAGTGCTGTCGGCGGCCATGGATACCGTTACCGAGGCGCGCCTGGCCATCACCATGGCCCAGGAAGGCGGCATGGGCATCGTGCACAAGAACATGCCGATCGAGGCGCAGGCCCGCGAAGTGGCGCACGTCAAGAAATTCGAGAGCGGCGTGATCACCAATCCCATTACGGTGTCACCCGATACCACCATCAGGCACGTCATCGAACTTACCCGGGCGCGCGGCATCTCCGGCGTGCCGGTGGTCAAGGGCGCCAAGGTCGTGGGCATCGTCACGCACCGTGATCTGCGCTTTGAGTTGCAACTCGATGCACCGGTGTCAACGGTGATGACGCCCAAGGCGCGACTGGTCACGGTGCGCGAGGGCGCACCAAAAGAAGAAGTGCAACGCCTGCTGCATAAACACCGCATCGAGAAAGTGCTGGTGGTCGGCGATGACGGCGAGTTGCGCGGCATGATCACCGTGAAGGATTTTCAGAAGGCGACGGAATTTCCGCGCGCCAGCAAGGACTCCGCTGGCCGGCTGCGCGTCGGCGCGGCGGTGGGCACCTCGCCCGACACGCTCGATCGCGTCGCCGCGCTGCGCGAGGCGGGCGTCGATGTGATCGTGGTCGATACCTCGCATGGCCACTCACGCGGCGTGCTCGAAATGGTGGCCAGGCTCAAGGCGAAGTGGGGCGACCTGGAAATCATCGCTG
>JBAVRE010000327.1:0-6336 GCA_049694695.1 Steroidobacteraceae bacterium
CGGCGACGTACATCAACAAGATGGATCTGAACCTCACGCGCAACCACCACTCCATTACTTACGGGCCGGGTCAGACCGCCGCCTACGTCTGCAATCACGCCGGACCGGCGAAACTCGACACGACGCCGGATGAGATCGACGCGGTGATCGACGATGCAGTCAACGGCCGCAAGCTGGTTGCCTGCGTGGCCATGGACTACAGCGCATCGCCCGGAGTCAACGTCGATTCGCAGGGTGTCGCGCAGCCGTTCACGCGCTTCCTGATATTCGGCCCGAGTGGAGAACTGCTGTCCTCGGTGAACCTCGACGGGCGCGGCGAGAAGTTCGTCCCGGGAACCTGCGTGGCCTGCCATGGCGGCGATCATTACGCGGGGCACTTCCCGGTGGACGGTACCGGCGTCGCCAATATCGGCGCTCACTTTCTGCCCTACGACGTCGGCAATTTCGAGTTCTCGCGCAAGCCGGGACTCACGGCGCCCGAGCAGGAGGAAGCCATCTACCAGCTTAACCAGAACCTGCTCAATGCCGGCCCGACGCTGGCCGAGATGGAGCTGATCGCCGGCTGGTACGCCGGCGGCACGCACACGCTCGATCAGAACTATGTGCCCGCAAGCTGGCAGGCAGGCACGCCCGCGCAGGTCACGTATTACAAGGACATCGAAGCCCGCTACTGCCGCAGCTGCCACGTCGCCCTGACCGAGGGCTACAACTTCGACCATCTGCAGAACTACCGGCTGCCCAACGGGACCTATCGTTCCACCGGCACCAATGGCTTCCTGGCCACGCAGTCGGCGCAGTGCGGCCCGGCCTTCTACGGCCTGCCGTCACTGGAGTTCTCGATGCCGAATTCGCTGGTGACCTTCAACCGCTTCTGGGCGCTGTTCGCAGCGGATGGCAATCCGGGGTCGGCCGCGGCGCACACTGCGTGCAATGCGGCAGTGCAGGTGCAGTAGCGGGGGGCATGTATGGTTGCCAGGGGTGGAATCTTTTGGGGCGAAAGTGGCAGCAATTGTTGGTATTGCAGCGGCACGGGGTAACTCCATTGCCCTGAAAGTTGTGCTTTTGGCTTAACTTGAAGGAATTTCGATTCCTAAGGTCTCCGCAGAAGGTGGGTAGTTGTAACCACAGATGTTCAGCTTCTCCCGGTGGTAATCCAAAAGCCGGCGTTCCGCCGGGTGATCCGGAGGATCCGACGCAACCACCGAACTTTTTTCAACCAAACCTTTGCGTACCTGCGGAGCCTTGGCCCCACGGAGATTGGCCAACCAGCTCGCTCATACGGCTCGCACGAGCAGTAGGGCCATCGAGGTCGACGCTATCCATGAGCGTCTTGAGTGATGTGGATCCACACCATGAGCTAGGCAATCTACTCGAACGCGACAGAATTGCGGGCTGCAAGCGGCGGTGGCGGGTGGGCATGATGTTGGCATGCCAAAGAAACCCGAAACAACTGTCGCGAACAGTGTTGCCAGCCAGATCCGTGTTGTCCGCGGGCAGCGAGTGTTGCTTGATTCCGATTTGGCAGCACTATATGGCGTAAGCACGAAGGCGTTCAATCAAGCTGTGCGACGCAATATCGCGCGGTTTCCTGCCGATTTCCTGGTGCGATTGACTGAATCCGAAGCGGATTCTTTAAGGTCACAAATTGTGACCTTAAAGATGGGTCGCGGACAACACCGCAAGTACGTATCACTGGCGTTCACAGAACACGGTGCCATCATGGCCGCCACGATCCTGAATAGCCCACGTGCCGTCGAGATAAATGTTGCCACCAACCATATGTGGCGTAGGTCAGCGGCGGGCCTGTTTTCTGCGAGGTTTGCTTCGGTAAGCGCCACATAACGGTTTGCTCATACTGGGTGTCCCTAATCAGTTTGGGAGATGCCCATGTTCGACCAACTCTTTGCTCGGCAGGCGGCTGTCGCACGTCACAGATCGGCACCGTACGCGGCGGAGCGCGAGCGATATCTTCGACATCTCGCGATGCGTCACTACTCGCTGACCTCTCGGCGGCGTGCCGCCCATGACCTGCTCGCGATTGTTCTTCAGACCGATCTCCCTTGCAGACGGCACGTAACCGTCAGCGCGATCCGAGAGGCGACACGCCAGCGGCGCTCTCTGCACCAAGGTTCTCGGCAGCGGTCCAGCGAGCATATCCGGGCGAGCCTGCGACGGACTGCTACTGCATGGATGGCGTTCCTGGGCAAGTTCGTTGCCGATCCCGAGCAGGTCACGCGCGACAGTGTCGTTCTAAAACACTTCGAGACATTCCTGCGCGATGAGCGAGGGCTCGCCTTGAGCACGGTTAAGCGCTGTTGCCGGCACGCCCGGCGACTCCTCGATCAGCTGACAAAGGCGGGACGAACCTTGAGGCGAGTACGCCTCGATGATATCGATTCGTACATTTCCGCGCTCACTGCGTCGGGTTGGCGGCGCTCGTCGTTGCCCGGTGCAGCAGACGCAGTCCGCAGTCTTCTGCGATTCGCGCAGAGTCGAGGATTGTGCACGCCAGGATTGGCAGACGGAGTGGCGGCGCCGCGGATATATGCCGACGAGCGCCTGCCAGAGGGATTGGAGTGGGCAACCGTCACACGCCTCATCGTGAGCAGCCGCGGCGACAGCGCCTGTGATGTCCGCGACCACGCTCTGTTTCTGCTGCTGAGCGTCTACGGCCTGCGCTGTAGCGAGATCGCGGAGTTGCGCCTGGATGACATCAACTGGGACAACGGCACGATCAGCGTTCGACGACCGAAGCAGCGCCACACCCAACAGTATCCGCTCGAGGCGACCACGGGCCAGGCGATCCTGAGGTATATCCGCGAAGCGCGAACGCAGACCGAGTGCCGCCACGTATTCCTCAACCTGTTCGCACCAACTCGTCCGATCACTCATATCAGCATTTACCACGCGATCCATAAGCGGCTACGTGCCCTCGGTCTGCAAGGACCTCGGCGTGGGCCCCATGCGCTGCGGCATGCCTGCGCGCGCCGGCTGCTCGCGAACGGCTTCACGTTCAAGCAGGTCGGCGACCACCTCGGACACCGCAGCTCGGCGGCCACTCGGATCTACGCCAAGGTCGATCTGAACTCGCTTCGCGAGGTCGCTGAGATCGACCTCAGGGGGATCCTATGAGACTCACGACCGCAGTCCAGACGTACCGGGACTATAAGCACGGGCTCGGCATGAAGTTCCTCTCAGAGGGCTTCATATTCACAGCATTCTGCCGCGCGCTCGGCGACGTCGACATCGCACACGTCCAGCCCGGCAGAGTGTGGCGCTTTCTGTGCCCAACGGGTCGGCAGACACGGGGCTCAGAGATCAAGTACTTTGCGCTGCGCGGCTTCTACAAGTTTGCAATGGCGCGTAGCTATGTATCTCGCTCCCCACTGCCGACGCGCCTGACGATCTTGCCACAAGTTCTGGTGCCACACATTTACTCGCGAGACGAGCTCGCGCGGCTCCTTTGCCTGGCATCCGCACGCTACATGCGCTGCCCCCGCGTCGAACCTAAGGTGATTTACGCCTTGGTCGTGTTGATGTACGGCGCGGCGCTCCGCACCAGCGAAGCGCTCGGCTTGGACATGGCCGATGTCGATCTTGAGCAGCGACACATTCGCGTTCGCAACACCAAGTTCTACAAGACAAGGCTGGTCCCGCTCGGGCGTGACGTGACCGGTGTGCTGGCCAGATTCCTCTCCGAGCGCAACCGGCACCATTCGACCGCACCTACCGCACCGGTGTTTGTCTACCGGAAGGGGCAGCGCCTGTCCGACGACGCAGCGCGGGCTCATTTCCGCTGCCTCTGTCGGCGGGCCGGCTTCGGTGTTCCGGGAGGCACCGCGATCGAACCACGTCTCCATGATCTTCGCCATTCCGCGATCGTTCATCGAGTCCTCGCCTGGTACCGCGAAGATCGGGACGTCCAAGACTTGCTTCCTAAGCTCTCGACGTACGTCGGCCACAAGGACGTCGCCTGTACGCAGCGCTACCTGCGATTGATCCCTGAGCTGCTCGATCAGGCCAGTCGACGTTTCGCGATTCATGCGCGGGAGGTCTATCACCATGCGTGACCAAACGCTGTTAGGACCGTGGCTCAGACGCTTCTTGCTCGAGCACCTGGTCACCGAGCGCAACCTTTCCCTCAACACCCAGCACAGCTATCGAGACACGCTGCGCCAGCTGCTCCCGTTCGCCGTATCCAAGGCCAGCATGTCGGTCGACCACCTGCGGGTCGTGGATATCACGCCCGCTGTGGTACGCCAGTTCCTTGGGTACGTGGAGCAAGAGCGCCGCTGCGGTATTGGCACACGTAATCAGCGCCTGGCAGCCGTGCATGCTTTGGCACGGTTTATCGGCGAGCATAGCCCGGAGCATGTCGCCTGGTGTGGTCAGATTCGACTGATTCCGCACAAGCGCGGTACTCGGGCACTCATCAGCTATCTGACGGAGGCGGAGATGCGCGCGCTGCTTGGCGCCCCGGAGCAATCGACAGAGCAAGGCTACAGGGACTATGTCTTGCTGCTGTTCCTATACAACTCCGGAGCTCGTGCGAGCGAGGCTGCATCCCTCCGGATTCAGGACGTCGATACTCGAAGTCGTTTCGTTCGGATCACCGGCAAGGGTCATAAGCAGCGCGTTTGCCCACTATGGCCGGAGACTGTCGGCCACCTCCGCCGGTTGATCGCGGAGCGACCGAAGGATGAGCCCCTGTTTCAAAACAGGTTGAGGCAGCCGCTGACCCGGTTCGGCATCCATACCCTCGTCGAGCGACATGCCGCTCGTGCTGCAGAGAACGAGCCGTCACTCCAATCGAAAAGAGTCAGTCCGCACACGATTCGACATTCGACGGCGACGCACCTACTTCGGGCCGGTGTGGATATCAACACGATCCGAGGATGGCTGGGGCACGCCAGCATCAACACGACGAACGTGTACGCGGAGGTCGATCTCGATGCCAAGGCAAAGGCGTTGGCGGCCTGCTCTCCGGGTACGCCTGGTAGATCTCGGTTACCGTGGAAGTCCGCAACCGGTGTCATGGCGTTTCTTCGGAACCTGTGACGAAGCCATTATGTGGCGCTGAAGTCGCCAAACCACAGCGCGTTGTAGCGCGCTCGACGGAAGCGCCACATATTTTCGGACGCCACATTTATTCCGATATGTGGCTGAGCACATATTGAGATGAGCGTCTATGTGGTGCGGGCATTTGTGAAGCTGCGTGAGGTGCTGGCCTCACACAGCGAGCTGGCAAGAAAGCTCGAGACGCTGGAGAAATCCGTGGCCTCTCTTAACGCGAACACGCGCCGCCAGTTCGAAGAGGTCTACGGGGCCATTCTTTCGCTCATAGGGCCGGCAGCGGCGGAGCAGTAGGCTGACGCCGTGTCTCAAACCGGGTGCCAGCACCGGCCGGTGGCGCCTTTGAATTCAGTCGCGCCTTCATGGCGCCCACGCGTACGGCACACTGGGCCCGCTCTCGCACTTTAGCCACAGCGATTTGCGCAGCCAATCAGAGCGCCTTACCCACTCACCGCCGGCATAGACCCTCACCCAAGTGACCGGAATACACCCTTGATCCAATGGTGGGAAGGGGTGGGATTGAACCACCGACACGCGGATTTTCAATCCCACGGACTTGCGCGCTCAACATCGCCCACCATTGCCTATCAGCATCTTATGGCAGGCAATTGTCGAGGGTGAGTGATGCTGGGTTACGGTAACTGACGATGGTTTGGGCACCGAAGTGGGCACCAATCGCCAGGTGCTCTCCCAACGAAAAAGGGACGAACAACCCATGGCTATCCGTTCCTGGAACGTTACTAAACGCAACAATATGACTCCCGAGATGACGCCAACGGGAGCACGAAACGGCCCTGAACCGAACTAAAGGGGCATCTTGTCGATCCCCTCCGGCCCATTTCCATTCGCCGCCCATCATCAAGGCGGCCTGCCGCCGCCGACGACGATGGCTTCGCCGAGCGCCCGCCGATACTCCTCCTCCCCGATCGCATCCACCGAGCGCAGCTTCGCCAACAGCTCGTCGATCAGCGCGCGCAGCCCGGGCCCCGGCGTGCCGTGCGCGAATGAACTCTGGTACTTGATCGGCCCCGGGATGATCGCGACCAGGAAGGCCATCTGCGCCGGCGTCAGCGCCGCCGGTTCGCAACCGAAATAGCTGCGCGCCGCGGGCCGCAGGCCGCGCAGGCCCGGGCCCCACTCGATGATGTTCAGGTAGATCTCGAGGATGCGATCCTTGCCGAGCGCCGACTCGAGCAGGAACGTGATCGCCAGTTCCTGGAGCTTGCGTCCGAGCTGCTTGTCGCGCGACAGGAACAGGTTCTT
>JBAVRE010000328.1:0-10875 GCA_049694695.1 Steroidobacteraceae bacterium
AGGCCGGTGCCCGTGCCGGCATGATCGCGCCGGACGAAGTTACCTACGCCTACGTCAAGGGCCGCGCCCGGGCGCCAACCGGGGCCGACTGGGAACGGGCGCTGGCCGCCTGGCGCGAATTGCCTGGCGATCCCGGGGCAGTGTTCGATCGCGAAGTCAGCCTGGACGGGACCGCCATCGAACCGATGATCACCTATGGCACCCATCCGGGCATGGTCATGCCCATCGGCGCTGACATTCCGGTGCGGCGCGACGACCCGGTGTTCGCCAAGGCGCTCGCCTACATGGGCCTGCAGGCTGGAGCACCGATTCGCAATCACCCCATCAATGTGGTCTTCATCGGCAGCTGCACCAACGGTCGACTCACGGATCTGCGCAGTGCTGCCGAGCTGTTGCGCGGACACAAGGTCGCGCGCGGCGTCCAGCTGCTGGTCGTGCCCGGTTCGCAGCAGGTGAAGAAGGCCGCTGAAGCGGAAGGCCTCGATCGCATATTCATCGAAGCGGGTGGCGAGTGGCGTGAATCGGGGTGTTCAATGTGCATCGGCATGAACGGTGACAACGTCAGCGCCGGACAGTATTCCGTCAGCACCAGCAACAGAAACTTTGAAGGCCGTCAGGGTCAGGGTGCGCGCACCCTGCTCGCCAGCCCGCTGACCGCGGCCGCTTCGGCGGTGCGCGGACTGGTCACGGATCCGCGCGAACTGCTCAACGGCTGACACGCCTGAACCCATACTGATAACGGCACCCTGCATGGATCCGATCAAACAGATTCGCTCGCGCACGGCGGTACTGCCGTACACCAATATCGACACCGATCAGATCATCCCGGCGCGTTTCCTGCGCACCACCGGGCGTGCCGGGCTGGGCAAGCAGTTGTTCTCCGACTGGCGCTACGCTGCCGACGGCACCCTGAAAGCGGACTTTCTGCTGAACCAGCCGGCCGCTGCCGGTTGCCAGATACTGGTCACCGGCCGAAATTTCGGCTGCGGTTCCTCGCGCGAACATGCGCCCTGGGCGCTGCTGGATTATGGCTTCCGGGCCGTAATCAGCACCGAGATCGCTGACATCTTCCGCAACAACTCGCTCAAGAACGGCTTGCTGCCTATCGTGGTCGATGCGACGAGCGCCGAGTGGCTGCTGGCTCATCCGGGCGCTGAACTGCTCATCGATCTCGAGCGCAACGTGATCGGGCTGCCGACCGGCACCAGGGTGCCCTTTGAGATTGAAGGTTTCGCGCGCTACTGCCTGCTCAACGGCATCGATGAACTCGGATACCTGCGCTCCCAGGAAGCGGCGATCGCCGGTTTCGAGACCCGGCACCAGGCCACTGCCGGCGGGGCCGCCGGGCACTAGCGATGGCTCCATGAAGGCGCGCATCGCTGTGCTGGCCGGCGACGGCATCGGCCCTGAGGTCACCGCTGAGGCGGTCGCCGTGTTGCGTGCCATCGCGGCGCGCGATGGCCATGATCTCGTAATGAGCGAGGCGCCTTTTGGCGGCGCTGCGATCGATCTCGCCGGTGACCCGCTGCCAGCTGAAACGCTGGCGCTGTGCCTGTCCGCCGACGCGGTGTTGCTCGGCGCCATTGGCGGACCCAAGTGGTCCTCGCCGCAGGCCACAGTACGCCCCGAGCAGGGGCTGTTGCGACTGCGCAAGGAACTGGGCGTATATGCCAATCTCCGGCCGGTAACTGTGCACCCGGCGCTCTACCACGCTTCAACCCTGAAGCCCGAGATTCTGGATGGCGTCGATCTGCTATTTGTGCGCGAGTTGACCGGTGGCATCTATTTCGGCGCCAAGACCCGCAGCAGCGATGCGGCCAGCGATCTGTGCAGCTACACGGTTGCCGAGATCGAGCGCATCGTGCGCGTGGCCGGCAAACTGGCGCTTGGCCGGCGGCGCAAACTGACCTCGATAGACAAGGCCAACGTCCTGGAAACCTCACGGCTGTGGCGCGAAGTTACCGAACGCGTCGTGCGCGCCGAATTTCCGCAGGTGCAACTCGAGCACATGCTGGTCGATTCAGCCGCGATGCATGTGATTCGCCGGCCGCGCGATTTTGATGTCGCCGTAACCGAGAACATGTTTGGTGACATCCTCACGGATGAGGCTTCGATGCTGGCAGGATCGCTGGGGCTGCTGCCCTCCGCTTCGCTGGGCGACGGCCGGCGTGGCCTCTACGAGCCGATCCACGGCTCGGCGCCGGACATCGCCGGTCGCGGCATTGCCAATCCATACGGTGCCATACTCAGTGCCGCATTGCTGCTACGCCACTCGCTCGGATTGGAAAGTGCGGCCAGCGCGGTTGAAGCCGCAGTAACCGCGGCGATCGTCGCGGGCGTAGGCACGCCCGATATTGCCGGCTCGGCCGCCCAGGCAGCCACCACCCGCGAAGCCGGCGCTGCGGTAGTCAAGCGCCTGCACCCATAACAGCTGCGCGCGCTCCGGCCTGCAGCCGGCGCCTGGCTAAGTATCAAAATGAATATGGGCGGGCTCATCGGTCACCCCGCCCAGGTCCGGAGCCACACCGCTCGCGCTGGCATCGATCTGCCCATAGCGTCCACGATAGAACAGCAGTGGTTCGAGCGGTGCGCTGCCGCGCTGCATTTCGAGCACTTCGCCGATCACCAGCCAGTGATCGCCGCCATCGACGATGCTGCGCACGCTGCACAACAACGACGCCAGGCACCCTTCAAGCCGCGGCGCCGCCCCCATGTGCACGAAGTGATATGGGGGCGGCAGCGCCTCGCGCCAGCCGCCGGCAAAAAAACTCGAAATGCCCTGCTGCTCCGCGCGCAGCAGGTTGACACTGAAAGCCACGCCGGTAGCCAGGTGTTTCGACAGACGCGCTTTCTTGGCCGGACAAAACACCAGCAGCATCGGTTCCAGTGACAGCGAGCTGACGGCGTTGGCCGTCATGGCATGCACCTCGCCGCTCGCCTGCACCGCGATTACGGCGACGCCGGTGGCGAACAGGCCCATCGTGTCGCGAAACTCGCGCGCTTTTCCGGTGGATATTTCCATACCTCAAGTATGACCGGCGACGGGCGCGCCCGCCATGCGCAGCCGGTTACCATGGGCTAAGATATCGCGGCCAGCTGCCCTGACGAGGTTTGGACCCATGAAGACCCGCGCTGCGATTGCCTATGCCGCCGGCAAGCCACTGGAAATTGTCACCCTCGATCTTGACGGGCCAAAGGCCGGTGAAGTGCTGATCGAACTTCGCGCCACCGGCGTCTGCCACACGGATGAGTTCACGCGCTCCGGCGCCGATCCGGAAGGCCTGTTTCCGGTGATTCTCGGCCACGAGGGCGCTGGCGTCGTGGTCGATACCGGTCCGGGCGTGACTACCCTGAAGAAAGGCGATCACGTGATTCCGCTTTACACGCCCGAATGCCGGCAGTGCAAGAGCTGCACCTCGCACAAGACCAATCTGTGCACGGCCATTCGCGCCACCCAGGGCAAGGGCGTCATGCCCGATGGCAGCAGCCGGTTTTCGATCGGCGGCGAGCAGGTGCATCACTACATGGGCTGCTCCACTTTTTCAAACTACACGGTGCTGCCGGAGATCGCGGTGGCGAAGATCCGCGAGGATGCGCCCTTTGACAAAGTCTGTTACATCGGCTGCGGCGTGACCACCGGTATTGGTGCGGTCATAAACACTGCCAGAGTGGAAGCCGGCGCGAACGTCGTGGTCTTCGGGCTTGGTGGCATTGGCCTCAACGTAATCCAGGGCGCACGCCTGGTCGGCGCCAACAAGATCATCGGCGTCGATCTGAACCCGAAACGCAAGCCGCTGGCCGAGAAGTTCGGCATGACGCATTTTGTGAACCCAAAGGAAGTCGGCGGCGATCTGGTGCAGCATCTGATCGCGCTTACCGATGGTGGCGCCGACTACAGCTTTGAATGCGTCGGCAATGTCGATCTCATGCGCCAGGCGCTCGAGTGCACGCATCGTGGCTGGGGCGAATCGATCATCATCGGCGTTGCCGGCAGTGGCCAGGAAATCAGGACCCGCCCGTTCCAGCTGGTCACCGGTCGGGTCTGGAAGGGTACGGCCTTCGGCGGTGCCCGCGGCCGCACCGACGTGCCGAAGATCGTCGACTGGTACATGGATGGCAAGATCGCCATCGACCCGCTTATTACCCATGTCATGCCGCTCGAGAAAATAAATACGGCGTTTGAGCTGATGCATGCCGGCGAGTCGATTCGCAGCGTGGTCACTTTCTGACTGCTACACAAGGGGGTTCCCATGAGCATGATCTCTATTCATCCGTCGGTTGATGGCGGGGTGGTCGCAGGTTCAGCAAATTTCGCTGGTGGCATCTTGAGCTGCCACTGCGCCAGGGATCCGGTTACTGTGAGCATCAAGGGCAATGTGGCGCATAACCACGCCTGCGGCTGCACCAGATGCTGGAAGCCCAAAGGTGCGAAATTTTCGGTAGTCGCCGTGGTGGCCAGGGACAACCTGAGCGTTACCGCCAACGCCAATAAACTCAAAGTAGTCGACGCCAGCGCGGCCATCCAGCGACATGCCTGCAGCGGTTGTGGCGTGCATCTCTATGGGCGCATTGAGAACAAGGCACATCCGTTTTATGGCCTGGACTTCGTGCACGTCGAACTTTCCAAGGACAAGGGCTGGGCGGCGCCTGAATTTGCAGCGTTTGTATCCTCGATCATCGAGGCGGGTGCAGCCGGACCTGAGCAGATGGCCGCGGTGCGCGCGCGACTCAGGGAGCTGAAGCTCGAGCCCTACGATTGCCTGTCGCCGGCCTTGATGGATGCGATTGCCACGCACGCCGCCAAGGCCAAGGGCGTGCTGGCGGCATAAACCAGCCCCGTCGCTGTCCCCACCCGTTCGCGGTGGGGCGGCGCGGCGCGCGCCGCGCTCAGCTGGCGATGCGCTTGAGTCCCGCGGCCAGGTCTGCCTGCAGGTCGGCCAGCGCTTCAATGCCGACCGATAGTCGCAACAACCCGTCACTCAACCCGGCCGCGCGCTGCGAACCCGCGTCCATCGCGGCATGCGTCATGGTGGCCGGATGCGCGATCAGGCTCTCGACGCCGCCCAGTGACTCCGCCAGCGAGAAATAACGCAGGCCATCGACAAACTGACGCACCGCCGGGGTGCCGCCCGCGAGCTCGAAGCTGACGATGGCGCCGAATCCCAGCTGCTGCCGCCTGGCCACTTCGTGGCCCGGGTGCGCGGGCAATCCCGGAAAGCAGACGCGCGCCACCTGCGGTTGCCGCGTCAACCATTCGGCAATGGCCTGGGCATTGTGCGCATGGACAGCCAGCCTGGCGTGCAGCGTGCGCAGGCCACGCAGGGTGAGGAAACTATCAAAGGCCGCGCCGGTCAAGCCCAGGCAATTCGCCCACCAGGCCAGCTGCTGGTGCAGTTCGCGGGTTTTGGCGATTACGGCGCCGCCGATTACGTCGCTGTGACCGTTGATGTACTTGGTGGTCGAGTGCACGACGACGTCAGCGCCGAAACGCAACGGTACCTGCCAGGCCGGTGACAGAAAAGTGTTGTCAACCGCCACCAGCGCGCCGGCCTGCCGGGCCAGCCGCACCACCGCGGCAATATCGGTAATGCGCAGCAGCGGATTGCTGGGCGTCTCGATCCACACCAGCGCCGCAGGCCTCGACAGGGCCGCTGCGAGCGCCGCGGCATCGCCAAAGTCAATGAATTCGACCTTGATCTGGCCACGTTTGTGCCACGCGCTGAGCAGGCGATAGGTACCGCCGTAGCAATCGTGCGGCGCCACGACCCGGGCACCATTCGGCAGCAGATAGCCGACCAGCGTGATCGCACCCATGCCGGAACCGGTGATGACGCCGCCGGCGCCCTCCTCCAGATCGGCCAGCGCATTGCCCAGCAGATCGCGGGTCGGATTGCCGGAGCGCGAATAATCGTAAGCGCGCTTGTCGCCGAGTCCACGAAACGCAAAGGTTGAACTCAGGTAGATCGGTGGCACGACCGCGCCAGTGAGTTCGTCATTCTCGAGCCCGGCGCGCACCGTACGGGTCATGGCATCGGCCGGCTGGTCGGTATCAGCACTCACTTAGCATTCTCCATATATACAGCTGAAAGTGGCGCGCAGCTGGCCGGGTTCCTTCAGGAAGGCATCGTGGCCATGCGGCGAGGAAATCTCGTGCAGACGCGCCTCAGGCAGGCGCGCTGCCAGTGCCCGCATGTCTTCAATCGGCACCAGCTGATCCTCACGCACCGCGATCACCGTGGTCGGCACCGGGATACCGCTGGCGTTCACACGATGCAGATCGATGGACTCGGACAGGCACAGGAAACTGTCGGGGCGGTAGCGCGCCGCGTAGTCGCGGCCACGCGCAAACAGATACTCTTCAACCGGGAATACGAAGCGTCCGGCCACACGCGTGGCCGGTGCGTCAAAGCGCGCGACAAACTCTTCCGGGCTACGATAGGTGGCCATCGCCAGGGCGCGGGCCAGCTGTAGTCCTTCAGCCGCATGCCCCCAGTGCTGCGCCGCACGCACCGTGTGTCGTTGCACACAGCGCCAGGCGGTAGCCATGGGATGGGCGCGATCGGCGGCGCTGATGACCAGCAGGCGCCCGACGCGTTGCGGATAACGCTCACCAAAGGCCAGCGCCACCATGCCGCCGTACGACGCACCCAGAATGGCGCGCAGCCGGTCGATGTTCAGGTGATCGAGCAGGCAGAGCAGCGCTTCAGCCTGATCGAAACTGGAGATGCTGGGTGGTGGGTCGCCGCCTGGCGGACCGCTCGATTCACCACTGCCACCCAGATAGTCGATACCCAGCACGCGGCAACGCGTGCTATCCAGCGCGCGCCCGGGGCCGGTGACTTCGTGCCACCAGCCGGCACGTGGTTCGGCTTCATCGAACACGCGCCGATGTCCGGAAATGCCGCCCATCGCCAGCACGACCGGCAAACGCGAATCGCCGGCCAGGCGCCACGCCAGGCGTGGATTCTCAAGCTGGCCGCCAAATTGCAGTGCGAACGGCGCGGGCAAGGCGAGCACGCCTTCGCTCACCGCAGCGTGCGCCGCCACGGATCTCAGATTGGGTTGTGTAGAACTCACAGCTATTACTCCCGCGCAGTGCACCACACTCATCGGCACTCCGGCGGGCGCTGCGCCATATGGCGCACCTGCGCTACAGCCCGCCCTGCGGGTCAGCGCATCGCTCGCTCATCTGCCGGCCAACACTGACCGCAGGAGTTGGCACCATGCCGGACTATCCGACGGTTGCCCCGGCGTCTAAGGGCCTTTCCCTCAGCCGGTCTCGATGAGTGCCGGCAGTCTAGGGGCGCGGTGCGATCAGCGTCAAGACTGCGGCCTGCCACAGCCTGCTACGGGGGCGGACTGGCGGGCGCCAGCGCCAGCTCTGCCAGCCGCCGCTCGTCGAGCACGATGTATACGCCGCTGGCGATGACGATGCTCGCCCCGATCATCAGGCTGGTCGTGGGTTTCGCCGACCAGAAGTACCAGTCGATAGCGAATGCCCAGAGGATAGCCGTGTATTCGAAAGGTCCGACCACTGAAGCCGGTGCGCGCCTGAAGGCATCGGTGATCCACAACTGCCCGAGCGAACCGCTCATACCGACGGCGGCCAGCCAGGCCCAATCTTCGCTCAGCAGCGGCCGCCAGTCCGGCAGGGACAACAGCCCTGATCCGCCACCCGCCAACACCAGGAACCAGAACACCATGGCCAGGGTCGAATTGCGCTGGCCGAGCGCGCGAACCGTCGTGCCGCTCAAGGCATAACAGATGCAGGCGAGCGCCGCGGCCGCAGTTCCTGCCGGGGAACCGAAACCCGCACCCCAGGGCTGCAACACGACGATCACCCCGCCAAGTCCCAGCGCAATCGCCAGCCAGCGCCTGGCTGGCACGTGATCGCCGTATAGCGGCACGGAAAGCGCCGCCATGAGCATCGGTGCGCACAGAAACAGCGAATAGGTCTGCGCCAGGTTCAGGCGCCGCACGGCATATACGAAACTGCCAAGCATCGTGATGCCCAGCACGCCACGCGCCAGATGCAGCGGCAGATTGACCGGGCGCAGCGCGGCCCAGGAGCGGCGCCACAGTATGGCGAGCGCCACGAGGATCAGCGAGGCCGCGCAGCGCAGAAATGCCAGCTGCATCGGGCCGTAGTGTCCCGTCAGGTGCTTCAACGTGGCATCCATGATCGCGAATACGCCGACCGCAGCCAGCATGGTGGTGATGGCGCGCAGCCGATCGTGAGGATTCTGCCGGTTGGACATGGGGGCATGCTATCAGGGGCCGGAGGCCGGGGGCACTTGCCAGGCGGGTCCGACTGCTATAATGTACTAGTACGTTAATACAGTAGTACACGCGTGAAAACCCATAAAACCGTATCGCCACGCCAGGAGGCGCTGGCCGAGACCCGCCTGGCCGAGGCCATGCTGACACTGCGCAGCGTGGAGGAATGCCGCGCATTCCTGCGCGATCTGTGCACGCCGGCCGAGCTGCAGGCGATGGCCGATCGCTGGGCGGTGGTCAACGATCTGGAACGTGGCCTGCCGTACCGCGAAATTCACCGCCACACCGGCGTCAGCATGACCACGATTGGCAGGGTGGCACGCTTCCTCGCGGCCGGCAGTGGCGGCTACGCGCTGGTTGCCAGGCGTCTCAAAGGCAACAGCACTGGAGCACCGACCCATGGATAGCGGACTACGTCTCAAGCTGGCAGTGCAGAAATCGGGGCGGCTTACCGACCCTTCGCTCGACCTGCTCACGCGCTGCGGGCTCAAACTCTCGCGCGGCAAGGACCAGCTCATGGGTTTCGGCGAGAACCTGCCACTCGATGTGCTGTTTGTGCGCGATGATGATATTCCTGATCTGGTCCAGGAAGACGTGTGCGATCTGGGCCTGGTCGGCCTGAACGTACTCGAGGAGCGCCGCCTGGAACTGGCCGCACGCGGCGAGCAGGCGCGCTTCGAAGTGCTGCGCAACCTGGATTTCGGGCGCTGCCGGCTGGCGCTGGCGGTACCCGACGGCACTTCATTCGACGGCATTGGCTCGCTGCGTGGCAAGCGCATCGCGACCACCTACCCTTTCACGCTGGAGAGATTCCTGCGCGAACAGGGCATCGACGCCCAGATCGTCAAGCTCTCGGGTGCGGTGGAGATCGCCCCGCGCCTGGGGCGCGCCGATCTTATCTGCGATCTGGTGTCTACCGGCTCCACGCTGCAGGCCAATCATCTGCGCGAAGCGTTGACCATACTGGAGAGTCACGCGGTGCTGATTCGCACCCCGGTCATGCTGGCGCCGCTGAAGAGCGAGTGGGTCGAGCGCCTGCTGATGCGCATTGATGGCGTTGAGCAGGTCAAGGAGAGCAAGTACATCATGCTGCACGCCGCGCGCAGCGCCTTGCCGGCGATTCGCAAGCTCCTGCCTGGCAGCGAGTCACCGACGATCATTCCGCTCGAAGGCTCGCCGGAGCGGGTGGCGATTCACGCCGTGTGCCGCGAGAATGTCTTCTGGGAGACGCTCGAGAGCCTGAAGAAAGCTGGCGCCAGCGCAATACTGGTATTGCCGGTGGAAAAGATTCTGGCCTGAGCCATGCAGATCATCGAGTGGAAAAACCTGGATGCCAGCGGCCGCCTGGCTGCATTGGCCCGGCCGCAGGAGCTTGGCAGCGCAACGGTCATTGAGCAGGCGCGCGCGATTGTGGCGACCGTCCGCAGCGCAGGTGACGCGGCGCTGCTGCGCTATGCCCAGCAGTACGATGGCGCCACCCTGACGCAACTGCGGGTCACCGCCGAGGAGTTCGCGCAAGCACACGCCACACTGCCCGCCGATGCGCTGCAGGCTTTGCGCACCGCCATTGCCAATATCACCGTCTTTCACCAGGCACAGGTACCGGCCGACTTCTCCATGGAGACGCAGCCCGGCGTACGCTGTGAACGCCTGGTGCGCCCCATCCAGGCGGTTGGCCTGTACGTACCGGCCGGCTCCGCACCGCTGCCTTCTACAGCCATCATGCTGGCGGTGCCGGCACGGCTGGCGCGTTGTCCGCTGCGGGTGATGTGCACGCCGGCGCGGCCCGATGGCCGCGCCGACCCGGCAGTGCTGGTGGCTGCACAGCAGTGCGGCATAGAGCAGGTCTTCAAGGTCGGCGGCGCACAGGCCGTCGCCGCCATGGCCTACGGCACGGCCAGCGTTCCGAAGGTCGCCAAGATCTTCGGCCCCGGGAACCGTTGGGTTGCCGCCGCCAAGCAGCTGGTCGCCGCCGATCCGGAAGGCGCGGCGCTCGATATGCCTGCGGGACCGTCCGAAGTCATGGTCATTGCCGACGCCAGCGCCGAAGCGGCGTTTGTCGCCGCCGATCTGTTGGCGCAAGCGGAACATGACCCGGGCGCGCAGGCGCTGCTGGTCACGACTTCGGGCGCACTGGCCGAGCGCGTGGTGGCGCACATCAGGCAGCGCCTGCCTGCGCTCTCCCGCCGCGCGATCCTGGAGGAATCGCTCAAGGCAATGCGGCTGATCGTCGTTGAGGATCTGAATACCGCGGTGGGCATTGCCGAGCACTATGCGCCGGAGCATCTGCTGATTGAAACCCACTCACCGCGCGAGCTGCTCGCCGCCATCACGACAGCGGGCTCGGTGTTTCTGGGGCGCTGGTCGCCCGAGCCCATGGGTGACTATTGCTCCGGCACCAATCACGTGCTACCCACCTTTGGCTACGCGCGCGCCTACAGCGGCTTGTCGGTGGCCGATTTCGTGCGCGGCATGACCGTACAGGAGCTGAGCAGTGCGGGCCTGGCAGCACTCGGCCCGGTCGCCGCGACACTGGCGCGCCTTGAAGGACTCGATGCGCATGCTGCTGCGGTCGAAGTGCGCCTGCAGGTCCTGCGC
>JBAVRE010000329.1:0-1549 GCA_049694695.1 Steroidobacteraceae bacterium
GTGCACAGGCGCCTTGGCATGCGCCTTGGCTCCTGGCACGGCGTATTGGAATGCTGGCACGTTTGCTGTGAAGCAGGCCGCAACCTTACTAATCACTAACAACCCGCCGACCAACGGTGCGGCGCCCGTGAATGGTGCAAGTCTGATTCTGGAGGCAGGCTCCGGCACGTTGCCTCAGTCTTTCGTACGAGTGCGCTATGCCGGCGGCCAGGTAGAAGTGGCGAGCACTAACACGTTTGGAGTGAGCTACGCAGTGGCCCCTGGCGGTTCGTTTGCTGGCACGTTCGTGACGGGAGATACCATGACGGCACTGGTTGACGCCAGTGGAATGGTGTATGTATGGAGAACCACCTCCGCAAGCGTCACGACGCTGCTGGGCAGCGTGCAGCTGCCAACCACGGGTGCGAATTCCTTCACGGTCAGTGGTGGCCGCATCGGCGTGCAGGTGCCGACAAACGCCCGAGTCGACAACTTCGCGGGAGGCACGGTACCCTAGCCTGAGGCGGGCTCAATCCAGGGGCTGGTGAACTACCAGCCCCACTTGAGCTCTAACTACAGGTGCTTCAGGGTGCGTGCAATGACCAAGGCGAGAATGACGATTGAGAAGATGCTGCTGGCGGGAATACTCGTCAGCAGCATTTTCGCACTCGGGCCCATCGTACTGGCGGCCGCGGATGAACCGGTAGCGGCCGTCCCGACAGCTCCCCAGCCGTCTGAAACAGCCGCACACTGGCGCTCGCGCGAGGGGCTGTATTACAAGCGCAACTGGGGCGTGGAGATCATTGGCGTCAAGCCGGTTTCCTCCGGGCTTATGTTGTCTTTCAAGTATCGGGTACTCGATCCGGACAAGGCCAAGCTGCTTAACGACCGCAAGACGCGCGCCTTTTTGCGCGATGAGTCCACGGGGACGGTATTGTCGGTGCCTGCCATGGAAAACGTCGGGGAACTGCGTACCGGCGCGGCTCCAGAAACGGGACGTATTTACTTCATGATTTTTGGCAATCCGGGCAAACTTGTGAAATCGGGCAGCCGCGTTTCGGTGGTCGCCGGTGCGCTGCATGTCGACAATCTGATTGTTGACTGAGGCGTTTAGCCCTTTCGTCCCTGGAGATTGACCATGTCTGCACTGCGATTTGTTGGCTTCGGCGCATTGGCGATTCTGGCTTGCGCC
This sequence comes from Steroidobacteraceae bacterium, assembly GCA_049694695.1. Taxonomy (GTDB): domain Bacteria; phylum Pseudomonadota; class Gammaproteobacteria; order Steroidobacterales; family Steroidobacteraceae; genus FEN-1191. Next base: position 1,172 of record JBAVRE010000329.1, read on the forward strand.
AGTGTGGCGCTTGCCGCCGCCGCCACGCCGGCCGCCCCGCCGGCCGCCAAGCCCGCGGCCCAAAGCGCGGCAGCGACAACAATCCCGGCCAACTTGCCCAGCCTCTCTGCCCAGCAGATCGCCGAGCGCAATGTGGCGGCGCGCGGTGGCCTGGCGGCCTGGGAAAAGGTGAGCGCCATGACCCTGGCGGGCAAGCTGGACGCCGGCAAGGAGCGCAAGGATGGCGGTGATATCGCCGTCATCACGAATTCCCAGGCACGCGCTCTCGAGCGAGCAAAGATGCGCAAAGCGCTGGAAGAGGGCACGACCCCGGTACCGGAAGTTGCCAAGGTGATTCAGCTGCCTTTTCAGATGGATCTGAAGCGCCCAACTCTGATG
>JBAVRE010000330.1:0-7408 GCA_049694695.1 Steroidobacteraceae bacterium
AGTCGAGGCGGTGCTGCTCGCTCATCCGGCTGTCGCCGAGTGTGCGGTCTATGCAATTCCCGATGAAATTCGCGGTGAGGCCTTGCAGACCTCGGTTGTTCTACAACGTGGTTTCAACGCCACTCCTGCGTTGGCGAAAGATTTGCAGGACTGGGTGAAAAGTCGCTATGCCTCCCACGCCTATCCACGAATGGTGCACTTCATCGATGCCTTGCCCAGAACACCGAGCGGCAAGGTGCAGCGATTCGTGCTGAAGCAGACCGCCATGGCGGCAAGCAAGTAGTCCGCTGGACGTAGCGACGTGAGAGAAGACGTGCCGCAATGAACCTTGCGGTTCGATGCCGAACAATCAGGCACGTAACGGAAACCGCAGCGCGCCGGATCGACAGCGCAGTGGAGCTCTGGCCAACGAAACAAGCGCGAGCATGCCCCGCCATACTTAAGTCTGAGAAGGCCGAATCCGCCCCTACCGCACCGCGTTCAGACTCCCGGCCTCATGCCGGAGTCGATCCAGGTAGTCGGCCCACCCCTGCATCATCTTTTTTCGAGCATCTAGATAGGCGGTTCGGTTGTAGGCCCGACCGTTCGCATCGCGGACCGCATGGGCCAGCTGGTGCTCGATCAGATCCACGCGGTAGTTCAAGACTTCATCCAATATCGTCCGCGCCATCGCACGAAATCCGTGGCCGGTCATGATTTCCTTTGGGTACCCCATGGCACGCAACGCTACCAGGATTGCGTTTTCTGACATCGGTCGCTGGGGCGAGCGATGACTTGGGAATACGAAGCCAAAAGATCCGGTAAGTGGCTTCAGATCTCCGAGAATTTGCACCGCCTGCGTCGCCAGAGGGACGATGTGCGGTTGCCGCATCTTCATGCGCTCTGCCGGTATTCGCCATTCTGCCAGGTCCAAGTCGATCTCCGACCATCGGGCCGTGCGTAGCTCGCCAGGGCGCACGAAGACCATGGGCGCCAGGCGCAAGGCTGCGCGGACCACCGGAGTTCCAACGTACTCTTCGATGGCAAGCAGCAGCTTCCCGGCTTCCTTGGGATCGACGATGGCCGCAAGGTGCATTTTGACCGTGGGGGCGATCGCCCCGCGCAACTCGGGCGTGGGGTCCCGCTGGGCATGGCCCGCAGCCACCGCATAGCGAAACACCTGTCCGGCAACAATGCGGGCGCGCTTGGTCGTATCGACAGCCCCGCGCGCCTCGATGCGCCGCAGTGCAGACAGTAGCTCGGGAGGGGTAATTGCGCCGACAGGCCGCGCCCCCAGCCATGGAAACAGGTCGCGCTTCAGCATCGCACCGATCTTGGTCCAATGGCTTGAAGCCCAGATGGGTTTCTTTTTTGCCAGCCACTCCAGCGCGACGACTTCAAAGCTGTTCTCGGCAGCGCCGGCGCGCGAGGCACGAGCAATCCGCTTGTGTTCGCTCGGATCAATGCCGTCCATGAGCAATCGTCGGGCATCCTGGCACCGTCCACGGGCGGCCTTCAGGCTTATTTCAGGGTACACGCCGAGGGCCAGGCGCTTCTCCTTGCCGCCAATGCGGTACTTCATTCGCCAGTACTTTGCCGCTGTGGTCGACACTTCGAGATAAAGGCCGTCGCCGTCGAAAAGGCGGTACGGTTTCGCGGCGGGCTTGGCATTCGAGGCCGACTTGTCTGTTAGCGACATGGCTGGGGGCATCTCCCATTGGCTACGTCCAGATGCCCCCAAATATGCCCCCAAAATCCTCAGGAAGCCAGCCCCAGTCGGCAGACATCGCTGGACATGAGGCAGCGCTCATGGCGAGCGAAAGTACCTATTTTAATGGGGTTTTCCTGCGTTCTGTGGACGTCAATGGAAGCACCTGGACGTCGGCGGGAGGGAAGAAATGGTGGAGCGGAAGGGGATCGAACCCTCGACCTCTGCATTGCGAACGCAGCGCTCTCCCAACTGAGCTACCGCCCCACACAAGGCGCGCGATTCTAGAGTACTGGCCCAAGCGCCGCAAACCCAAACGCAGCAAGGGTTCAGCGCTCGCAGCCGACCTACGCGGCTCCGAGCAGCAGCTTTGCCAACGCCGTCACGGCAATCAGGAAGGCCGCGATCAGCCCCGCCGCCGCCATCCGGCTGCGCCGTGCCACTTTCTTCAGATCGCAGGCGGCAATGAGAAACGGCCGGTCGTCCTGGGGTCGCATCAGCACATTCGTGGCCGGGGCGCTGGCGCTGGGTGGCTGCTGCGCGATCTGTCGGCGCGCCGCGGCGCGCGCCAGCTCCCATTCCCTCTGGCTCAGGACACCATCGCGATTGGCGTCGAAACGTTGCAGCAACGCCGGTTGATCCTGCTTCCAGTCGGCCAGCAGTTTCATCACCTTGCCAGTCGTGTCGGCAGCTGTTACCCCGCCCGCAGTGCCAAAATCACCGATGACATTCACCAGTTCAAATTCCTGGATACGGTGCTCGGTATAGCGGTATTCGCGCTCGTTGCCGAAGCTCGTGCGGCCTTGCGCGAAGCCGCTCTCCGGCCACGGCTGTGCGCCATACCAGACGGTTTTTTCTTCCGGGCGCACGTCGGCGCCCGCCGGGTTGACGAAGCAGCTGCCGGTATCGTCTTCAATGACAAACAGCGTGTCGCTCACGCCGCGCTCAATGACGTGCCAGCTGCGCGAGCTGCCGTTGGCAACATCGCGCTCGATGCGATAGAGCCACCAGACGCAGGGGCGATTGGAGAGCGGCGCGCGATTCTCGGCCTGCGGCGGCAGCCGCGCGCGGCCACCAAGTTCGACGTAGCCCTGCGCCGCGGAGCGCACCCGCGAACGCGGCGTGTCCTCGATCAGCCGGGCCAGCCGCCAGTTGCGAAAACCGAAGTAGAAGCACAGTGGCGCGGCCAGCGCCAGCGCCACCTTCCAGAAATCAGGATCGCTTACTACGTCGATCGGGACTCCTCAGCGCTTGAATTGTGCACCGACATCGACGTCCACTTTTTCTCCGGCCGTGAACTCGAGCAGCGGCTTGGCAACGAACCCGTAGCGGCGGGCGATCAGCACATCGGGAAACTGATCGATACGCGTGTTGTTGATCTGCACCGCTTCGTTGTAAAGCTCACGTCGATCGGCAATCGCTTCCTCGAGACCGGTGATGCGCGACTGCAGCTGCTGGAAGGATTCATTGCTCTTGAGTTGCGGGTAATTTTCCGCCACTGCGAACAGGTGCATGACGCCGGCGCGCAGCTGCTGCTCGGCGGCACCCACGGCGGCGATGTCGCCGCCGGCGCTCGCCTGCGAAACTGCGGTGCGGGCGCGCATGACTTTTTCGAGCGTTTCCTGTTCGTACTGCATGTACTGCCGGCAGCTGTCGATGAGCTTGGGTAACTCATCGTGGCGCTGCTTGAGCAACACGTCGATATTGGCCCAGGCCTGCTTCAGGCGCTCGCGCAGCGCGACCAGGCTGTTGTAGATGCCGACCAGGTAAACGGCCAGCACCACAATGAGCGCGAGAATGACGATAAATGGAATCATGTGGGTTACCAGATCACGCAGCGTTTCGGGTCGGTTGCCGCGGCCGGCGCGCCAAAGGCCTGCGCGAACTGCGGTATGTTGGCGAGCGTGCCGTTGACGCGGTACTGCCCGGGCGGATGCGGGTCGGAGGCCGCGTAGGCACGCGCCTGCTCCGGTCGCAGGCTCTGCGCCCAGAAGCGCGCGAAGCTCAGGAAGAACTGCTGGTCGGGCGTGTAGCCTTCCAGCGTCGGCGCATTGGTAAAGGCCGGCGAGGCGTGGAAGGCGCGATAGGCCAGCAGCAGACCGCCAAGATCCGCGATGGCCTCGCCGGTCACCAGGTGGCCCTTGAGGTGCAGATCGCCATCGACCGTGTAAGCCGAGAATTGATCGGCAACGCAGTCCACTCCGACTTTGAACTTGTCGCTGTCTTCCTTGGCCCACCAGTTGGCAAGGTTGCCGTGGCCATCGAACTGACTGCCCTGGTCATCAAAGCCATGGGTAATCTCGTGGCCGATCACTGCGCCGATCGCCCCGTAGTTGAAGGAGGCTGGCGCGTTGGCGTCAAAAAATGGCGGCTGCAGGATACCGGCCAGGAAGTTGATGCTGTTGAGTGAGGGATCGTAATAGGCATTGACCACCTGCGGCGGATAAACCCACTCGCTGCGATCGACCGGCTTGCCGATCTTGGCCAGCTCGCGCGCATTGTCGAACAGATTGGCACGCATGACGTTGGCGACATAGCTGCCGCGATCAATGTGCAGTTTGCTGTAGTCGCGCCAACGGTCCGGATAGCCGATACGCTCCTCGATCATCGTGAGCTTGTCGATGGCCTTGACGCGCGTGGCATCGCTCATCCAGGCGAGCGTCTGCAGGTCTTCCTTGAGGGCGGCGCGCACACCGTGCAATATGTCGAGCACCTGGGCACGCGCCTCGGGTGGCAGCCGATGCTTCACGAACTCGTGGCCGACGGCAAAACCGAGCGCGCCATTCTCGGTGCTGAGCACGCGCCGCCAGCGCGGCAGCAGTTCCCTGGAACCGCTGATCGCCTGCGCCAGCTTGAAATTCTCATCGACGTAGGCCTTCGAGAGGTAAGGCGCATAACGGTGCACCAGCTGCCAGCGCAGATAATTGCGCCACTGCGCCATTGGTGTGGTGTTCAGCTCCTGCGACACGGCGGCAAAGAATGCCGGCATCGCCAGGTTCAGGCGCTCCATCGGTGGTACGCCCATGGCGCTGATGAAGCGCGGCCAGTCGATGGCCGGTGCTGCCTTGGCGAGGCCCGCGAGGTCCGTCATGTGGAAGACGGCGTGCGGATCGCGCTGCTCTTCAACTGGCATGGAGGCTTTGGCGAGCCGGGTTTCCAACGCCATCACTTCGTGCGCGGCCGCGCTCGCCGCTGCCGGCTTGTCGCCCAGCAGCGTGAACATGCGGGCGATGTGCTCTTCATAGCTCTGGCGAATCGCGGCGTATTTCGGATCATCTTTCAGGTAGTAGTCGCGATCAGGCAGGCCGATGCCCCCCTGCGAGACCACGCCGACCACCCTGGTGCTGTCGTCGAAATCCTGCATCTGACCCATGCCAAACACGGCGTTGACGCCCAGGGACTGCAGCCGCGCCAGCGCGGCGGTCAGCTGCTGCGGGCGCCGTAGCGCAGCAATGCGCAGCAACTCAGCTGCCAGTGGTTTGCTGCCGGCCTTTTCCACCGCGGCTGCGTCCATGCCGCTGGCAAAGAATGCACCAATCTTCTGCTCGTCACTGCCCGCCACTGCCGATTTGTTGGCGGCGGCAGCCTGCAGCAGTTCGTGGATATAGTCCTGGTTGCTCTGATTCAGGATCTGAAACTGACCCCAGCTCGAGTAGGCGGGCGGAATCGGATTGGCGCGCAGGAAGCCGCCATTGGCGTACTGGAAGAAGTCCTTGAGCGGGTCGGCAGTTTTATCCAACCATTCGTCGTGCAGCGCCGAGGCGTGCACGACGCCAGTGCCAGCGAGCATCGCCAGCACGGCCAGCACTGTCAGTGAAACACGTTGCATGATGATTCCTTGGCCCGCAGGCCAAAAGTTGCCAGCGGACATTATAGCGGCCGGCTCAGTCCAGGAAGAAATCGGCGAGCAGGTCGCGCGTGCCGGGCACTACCGCGTAGCGATCCAAATCAGTGACCCCATTGGCCGCGAGCAATTCATCGTCGATGAAGAAATTGCCGGTGGTGGCGTGCGCCTCGCTGGTCAATATGAACCAGGCGGCATCGGCCATGATCTCCGGGCGGCGCGCCTTGTTCAGATCGATGCCCGGGATCATCTGCAGTGCCGCCGTAGCGATCACGGTGCGCGGCCACAGGCTGTTGACGGCGATGCCCTGGTTGCGAAATTCGCCGGCGTGGCCGAGCGTGCACATGCTCATGCCGTATTTCGCCATGGTGTAGGCGACGTGCGGCGCGAACCAGTGAGTCTTGAGTGACAGCGGCGGGGAGAGATTGAGGACATGCGGGTTGCGGCCGGCCGCGGCGCTGCGCAGCAATTCGCTCAAGCACGCCTGGGTGCAGGCATAGGTGCCGCGCACGTTGACCCCGAACATCAGATCGAAGCGTTTCATCGGCGTTGCGGGTGTGGTCGTCAGGCTGATGGCGCTGGCATTGTTGACCAGGATATCGATGCCGCCGAAGCGCTCGACCCCGGCGCGCACCGCAGCGGCCACGGCGTTCTCATCGCGAATATCGGTGGCCACGGGCAGCGCCTGGCCGCCGGCAGCCACGATCTCCGCAGCCGCTGTGCCGAGCGTGCCCGGCAGTTTGGGATTGGGTTCAACCGTCTTGGCCAGCAGGATAATGTTGGCGCCGTCGCGCGCCGCACGCCTGGCGATCGCCAGGCCGATGCCGCGCGAGGCGCCACTGATCAGCAGGGTCTTGCCGCGCAGGCTGCGTTCGGCATTGCTCATGATTGCTGCGCCAATTTACTGAAATCCGGGCGGCGCTTGTCGAAAAATGCCTGAAACGCCTCGCGCGCCTCGGGGCTCTTCAGTCGCGCGACGAACACGCCGGCCTCGGCCAGCAGCGCCGCCTCGCTGCGATCGTTCGAGTGGGCCTGCAGCAGCCGCTTCGATTCGCGCACCGCCCCGGCGGGCAACTGATTGAAACGTTCGGCCATGGCGCGCCCGTGCCTGAGGACCTCGCCAGCGGGCAGCGCAGCGTTGGCCAGACCGAGCGCCACGGCCTGCACACCGTTGAAGGGTTCGCCCAGCAGCAGTTTCTCCGCGGCCTGGACCCGACCCATCAGCTGCGGCAGCAGCAGGCTGCTGGCAAACTCGGGCACCAGGCCCAGGCTGGTAAAGGGCATGGCGAAGCGCGCGTCTTCGGCGACATACACCAGGTCACAATGCAGCAGCAGGGTAGTGCCAATGCCGATCGCGGCACCGGTGACCACCGCCACCACCGGCTTCTCGCAGTTCAGCAGCGCGCGCATGAAGCGGAATACCGGTGCATCGAGGCCAGTGGGCGGATTTGCCATGAAATCCGCGAGATCATTGCCGGCGGTGAATATGCCAGGCTGGCCGATGATCAGCAGCGCACGCACCGTGGGATCGGCGCGCGCCGCGACAATCGCCTCGGCCATGGATTGATACATCGCCGCCGTCAGCGCGTTCTTCTTTTCCGGGCGTGCGATCTCAATGGTGGCGACGCCGTTGAGGATGGTGAAATTAATGCTCATGGTGGCTGGCAGCATAGGACGCCCGGGCGTCGGCGACAACCGCCGCGCCGCCGACGCCCAGAGATGAGCCGTGCTCCGTCACTCAGGGCGCGCGAATCAGATCAGCACGCGTTCGCGCCGCGGAATTTTCCCGGCAGAGCCCAGTTCACGCGCGGCTCGATGGCCAGAGTACACGGCCGTGGCAATCATCGCCGGTTGCAGGCAGTCGCCAATGCGGGCCA
>JBAVRE010000331.1:0-4102 GCA_049694695.1 Steroidobacteraceae bacterium
GTGCATGCCCAGCGACCCGCTGCCCGGCGACAGCAACATGCCACGCGTCGCTGAATCCGACTTCGGCGCATCGGAGCGCATGGTGGTAGCGCCGGGCCATGAGGATGAGGGCATCATCCACATGCCGGGCGGGCAAAGCGGCAATCCGCTCTCGCCGTTCTGGGGCGCGGGACACGAGGCCTGGGTGAAGGGCGAGCCGACGCCGTTCCTGCCTGGCAGGAGCGAGCACTCGATGACCCTGAGACCGCGTTGACATCCCCACGCCAGCGAAGAACGCGCCTACGAACCCGATTGTGGAGTTGATTCATGCAGGCTGTGACGCGGATTCGGCGAGCGGTGGAAGATGACGCGCTGGCACTCGCGCTGCTCGCCGAGACCACCTTCCGCGGCGCATTTGCAGAGTCGAACAGCGCCGCGAACATACAGCTGCATTGCGCAGCGCATTACGGGCAGGCTGTGCAACTCGCGGAGATTCGTGAAGCCAATCGCGAAACGTGGGTCGCTGAAGCCGGCGGCCGATTGACCGCTTACCTGCAACTGCGGCTCAACGCAGTATCGCCGCTGATCCCGGGGGAGCGGCCGGTCGAGATCCAGAGGTTCTACGTGCATGTCTCGCACCATGGGGCCGGATTGGCTCACGAACTCATGGCGCACGTTCTTGCGCGAACCGCGGCTGCCGGAGCTGCCGCGCTATGGCTCGGAGTGTGGGAGCGAAATCCACGGGCCATAGCCTTCTATCGAAAGTGGGAGTTTGACGTCGTGGGCGAACACATCTTCAGGCTCGGCGACGATCCCCAACGTGACCTGATCATGCGTCGCCACATGCACTCGCATGATGGGGACCCACGCCGGCGCTCGTGACCTGCCGCTTTGGGTCCAGCTGTCACCACATGATCATCCCCCTGCGCTTCTGGCTCCAGCTTTGCTGCGCGCTGGGCGCGTGCATGTCGTTGGGCGCGTGCACCCAGTTGCAGGTGATGGCGGCCAACAGCATCGCCGCATTCGGCCACTATTCGCGCCAGGCCGATCTTGTCTACGGGCCGCTGCCCGCCAATACACTCGATCTGTATCTACCCACCGCAGGTAAGAATCACCCAGTGGTCGTATTCTTTTTTGGCGGCGGCTGGGATAGCGGCGACAAGGCCGCCTACAAATTTGTGGGCGCAGCGCTGGCTGACGCCGGCATCATTGCCGTGGTGCCGAATTACCGGCTGTATCCGCGGGCGAAATTCCCCGCCTTCATGCAGGACGCGGCGCAAGCGGTGGCGTGGGCGCGGGCCCATGCGCCCGACTGGGGCGGCGACCCTGAGCGCCTCTATGTGGTCGGGCACTCGGCCGGTGCCCATATCGCCGTGCTGCTGGCACTGGACGAGGAATACCTGCGTCAGGCCGGCGGCTCGAGCCGATGGCTGAGCGGCGCGGTCGGTCTTTCCGGGCCGTACAATTTTCTGCCGTTCACGGAAGACTATCTGAACGACCTGTTCGGGCCGGCAGCCAACTTCCCGCGCACGCAACCGATCAACTATGTGCGCGCTGACGCGCCACCGCTGCTGCTCATGCATGGGTTGCGGGACCAGAGAGTGCGCCCGGCCAATACCCGCAGCCTGGCGGCGGCAATGCAGGCCGCAGGCGGACGGGTAACGACGCATTACTTCGAGCAGGCGGGCCATAGTGATCTGGTTGCAGCGTTTTCAACTGCCAGGCGCAGGCGTTTGCCGGTGCTGCAGGAGATCCGTGATTTCATAGCAGGCGGTCAGGCTGCACCGCTGGAACACTAATCAGCGCGGCTGCCTGATCGACTTCCCGGACCGATTGCGAAGCTTGTTGACCAGGCCACCGAGCTGCAGCGCCTGAACGGTGTCCACCACTGCCGCGAACTTGCTCAAATCATCTGGCGTGTAGCCGCCGGCCCGATACCAGAGAACGATGCGCGTGCCACTGTCGATCGCTGTCAGGCGAAACTCAAGAACCCCGGATAGACCCATTCCCTGCAAAGGCCCGAGACCACCACTCATGCGCAGCAACTTGTTCGGATCGGCGAACATCACCTGCATGTGCTGCGCCTGTCGGTTGCCAGCCTTTTCGCAGAAGCAGCCGCCAGCACGCGCATCGATCGTCAGCCTGGAGGCCCGGCCCCACCACGTATGGTCCTTCGGCCACCACGAATCGACGTCGCTAACCAAGACCCGCCAGGCGGTGGCAGCATCCACAGGTACGTCCGCGGAATTTACTACCGTAAAGCCGGACGCTGAAGCATCTTTAACCTCTGCTCGCGCAGGCAACGCCACTACGGCCATTGAGACAGCGATAAGCACAATGCGAACTGGGCTCTTGCTCACGACTCTGCTCCTCAGTCAAATCAGGTCCTGGCTGAACTTCGGACGTGCCACACGTTAACTCATGGGCGCGGTCTTCAGGTACTCGACCAGTTGCTCGAGCACCTTGTCCCAGCCCTGGCTGAAGCCCATCCGCTCGTGCGCCTCGGCGTGCTCCATGGTGGCATGGATGGCAGTGGCCGTGTACCTGCAGCCGCCTTGTCCATGCGGCTCGAAGGTGAGCACGGCAGTAAAGAACCACGGAGCGGAGCCTGGGTTGTGCGGCCGATAGCCAGGCCCAAGCGCGGAGGTCCAGACGAGTTTGCGGTTCGGCACGATCTCCAGGTAGCAGCCGGGCTCGGCGGGTAGTTTGTTGCCGTCTGGGTCCACCATCTGCGCGAAGAACTTGCCGCCGGGCTTCAGGTCGATCTCGCACTCGACGGTACGGTAGGGCTGCGGACAGAACCAGGGCATCAAGTGTTTCGGCGTGGTCCAGGCCTTGAACACCAGCTCCGGCGAAACGTCCACCACGCGCTCCAGCACCAGGTCCCGCTCATTTTTCATTGTCATCACGGTTCTCCTCCATCGTGAGCAGATAGGCGTCCAGTTGGTCCGCTCGATCCCGGCCCAGGAATTCTGATCGAAGGTTTCTATTTTCGAACTGGCGTAAGGCGCGCGAACAACAGGGCAGCCAGCAGACCGACCGCGGCCTGGGTCGCGTGGCCTATGCCACCGCGCGCGCCGAATACCCCGACTGTGCCGAGCACTACCTTGAGTCCGGTCAACAACGCGAGTACTGCGGACGCCCCGGCGATCCCAAAGACGAGCGAACGATGGCCGCTGAGTCGTGCCACCGCGCCTGCGATCAGCAGCGCGATCAGCAAGGTGATCGTTGTGAGCGCACCGTAAGAGTCGAGCAGGCCGCCAAAATCGTGCGCCATCCATGAGAGGCGATCGCCCGTCGGAATTGCGACCGGACCGGTTCCCATGGCCTGGCCCGCGGCCGTGGACCAGGCCTCCTGCACCCGATACGATTGAGCGGCCGTACCCAGGGTAACCATGACGAGGGCAGCGATCGCGAATGCACAGATCCGGCGCAACATCTGATCTCTCCTCACTGCTGGCTTCCCGATTATCCTGCAGTCCGTCGGCTTCAGCTGGAATTAAAACATGCGCCTCCTGATAATCGTGTTGGCGGCCGCGTTGGCGGCCGGCCCCGCACGCGCCCTGCCGCCCGCGCCACAACCCGCGAAAGCGCTCAAGGCAGGGTACCGCGTCACCGAAGTCGCCAGGGGACTCGATCATCCCTGGTCGATGGCGTTCCTGCCAGACGGCGCAATCCTGGTGACCGAGCGCGCCGGAAGATTGCGCCTGATCAGGCAGGGCTCCCTGGTGCCGCAGGCGATAGCCGGCGTACCGGCGGTACTCACCGGCAGCCAGGCGGGCCTGTTCGACATCGTGCTGCATCCCGATTTTCCGCAGAACCAGATTGTCTACCTCACTTATGCCGCGGGAACGAAAGCCGCCAATGGCACCGAGGTTGCGCGTGCCCGCTTCGACGGTAATGCGCTCCGGGATGTGCAGGTGATCTTCAGGGCGCTGCCTTTGAAGGGCGGCGACAACCACTACGGCGCGCGCATGGCTTTTCTGGCTGATGGCACCTTCGCACTGACGATCGGTGAGGGTTTCGAGTACCGCGAGAAGGCGCAGGATCTGAGTTCCGACCTGGGCAAGATCGTGCGCCTCAATGACGATGGCAGCGTGCCGCGCGATAATCCCTTCCTCGG
>JBAVRE010000332.1:0-1510 GCA_049694695.1 Steroidobacteraceae bacterium
GGTGCCCATCAGCGCGAACCCGGTAGTCCCGGACTCAGACATCGTGAAGACAAAATGAAAAGATCCCTGGTCCGAGGACTGACGCTCATCCCGGCGACCGCGCTGATCGTCACGACGGTCATCGGCACCGGCGTGTTCGTCAAGGCACGGGTCATGGTCTGCAACGTGGGCACGCCGTGGATGGTGCTGCTGGCGTACCTGGTCGCCGGCGTGCTGACGCTCGGTGGCGCCCTCACCTTTGCCGAACTGGGCGCCATGATGCCCCGCTCCGGTGGGCAGTACAATTTCATCGGCGCGGCGTTCGGGCGGGTCTGGGCTTTTCTGTTCGGCTGGATGGAGACGCTGGTGGACGGTTCGGCGAGCGTTGCCGCCATCGCCATCGTATTCATTATTTTCCTGAACGACCTGCTGGGCGGAACGCTCTCGCCCCTGCAGATCCAGTTGCTCACCGTCGGCACCATTCTCGCCGTGACGCTCCTGACGCTGGCGTCGATGCACACCAACGGAATGCTGGCCACCATGGTGACAGCGCTGAAGGTACTGCTCGTCGCCGGCATCGGAGTCGCTGCCTTTCTGTTCAGCGATGGTTCGTGGTCCCACTACTCGACATCCGCTGCGACTGGTGCCTGCGAGGGCGTTGCGCCCGGTGCGCGTTTCGGTGTGGCGGGTTTCGGAGCGGCCGTCGTCGGCGCCCTGTGGAGCTACAACGGCTGGGCGAACGTGAGCTTCGTTGCCGAAGAGGTGCGCGATCCCGGGCGCACGCTGCCGCGCGCCCTGATCGGCGGCAGCGTGCTGACTATCGGGCTCTACCTGCTTATCAACGCGGGTTACTTCTATGCACTGGAACCTCTGCTGGTGGCGAACCTGCCCGAGGGCTCTTCGGTTGCCGGCCTGGTGCTGGCGCGATTGCTCGGCGCGGGCGGCGCCTCGCTGATGACCGTCGCGATGATGCTCTCGTCGTTCGGCGCGCTGCACTCCACCAGCCTCGCTGTGGCTCGCATGCCTTTCGCAATGGCCCGCGACGGTCTGCTGCCGCGCCTGTTTGCCACGATCTCGCCGCGCTCACGCGTACCCACCCATGCCGTGTTGCTGGTGGGCGCTTGCGCGATCGGCTTTGCCTTCTCCGGCACATTCGACATCCTCACGGACCTGATCGTCTTCGTGCTGTTGCTGTTCAACGGGCTGGCCGTGGCGGCCGTCTACGTGCTACGTCGCAAGCTCCCCGACGCTGTGCGACCCTATCGCGTATGGGGCTATCCGCTGGTGCCGGCGCTGTTTCTCCTGGCCACGGCCTGCCTGATGATCAATGCCCTGCTCGCGACACCAGGTCGAGCGCTCGCGGGACTCGGAATCGTTGCGCTCGGCCTGCCGATCTACGCCTACTATGCGCGGCACCTGCCGCCGAGTCGCCCGGAAGACTGGCTGGTTGAGAAGGAGACCGTTGGGTCAAATGATGACGGTCAATAGAGGCTATCGCGTCGACGTCAGCCTCGCCTGGATCAACGGAAAC
>JBAVRE010000333.1:0-19287 GCA_049694695.1 Steroidobacteraceae bacterium
AGCGCGTCCTGCTCAGCGGCGGCGACTGCTGCGATGAGGCCTATCTGCAGCGCGAGCACCTCGGGCTGATCCGCATAGCCGCGGCTGGCCCGGGGTCGCTCGCCCTGCTGCAGTCCTTTCCGGCTCCCCAGGCAGGCACCATTTTCATCGTCGATCCGCTGGGCAATCTGATGATGCGTTACGATACCCGTGCCGACCCGAAGGGGCTGCGCGAAGACCTAAAAAAACTCCTGGACCTTTCCCATATCGGCTGACGCTCCATCAAGCGATGAACTCCAGAGCTACCCTGATCCGCCCGCTGGTCGTGACCGCGTTCGCGCTGGCCTTCATTGTGGTCGTGCTTGGCGCTTATGTGCGCCTCTCCGCAGCAGGACTGGGCTGCCCCGACTGGCCTGGGTGTTACGGTCATTTCACACCCACTGCCGCGGTGCAGGCGGCCGCTTCCGGAGCGCTCGAAGGGACTACGGTGGAGGTGGGAAAGGCATGGCGCGAGATGATCCATCGCTACGCTGCAGGTACATTAGGCCTTTTAATTCTAATTATTACCGCACTGGCGATACAATTCCGGGCTGAGCGTATCGTCAGCATTCCTTATGCAGCCGGGCTACTGGCGCTGGTGATTGCCCAGGGCATCCTCGGCATGTTCACCGTTACCTGGCAGCTCAAGCCGCTCATCGTCACAGCCCATCTGCTCTTCGGCCTCACCACCCTGTCGATGCTGTGGTGGCTGGCGCTGACCCTGTCGCGGCGTCGCGCACGCGCCTGGCGAACAGCCACGCCTTTCCTCGGCTCGAGCCTGCCGCGTACCCGGCAGCTGGCGATGCTGGCGCTCATCGCACTGGCGCTGCAGCTCGCATTGGGCGGTTGGACCAGCAGTAACTATGCGGCGATCGCCTGCCCCGACCTGCCCAGATGCCAGGGCGCCTGGTGGCCACCGATGGCCGCAGGTGAAGGCTTCGCCCTGTGGCACAGCCCGGCCACCGTAACAGCGTCTGTCAATGGATCCGGCGTCAACTACGAGGGCGGGGTGCTGAGCCTGCCGGCCCGTGTCGCCATTCATTTCGCGCATCGCCTCGGCGCGCTGCTGGCGACGACGCTATTGCTGATCGCCACGATCCGCGTCTTGCGCATCCGCAGCGATCGCTTCTCGAGATTGGCTGCGCTGTGCGTGCTGGGCGCCCTGGGGCTGCAGCTGCTGATCGGCATCCTGATGGTGGCGCGCGGCTTTCCGCTGTGGATCGCCACCGCGCACAACGCCGGCGCGGCACTGCTGCTGCTGGCAGTGCTCGCGCTGAATCGGGCGTTGCGACCGGCATGAGCAGGGCGAGCTGGCGCGACTATCTGGAACTGACCAAACCGCGCGTGGTGGCGCTCATTGTGCTGACGGCCGTGGTGGGCACGCTGCTGGCGACCCCCGGCTTTCCGCCCTGGCGCGCCTTGGTGTTTGGCAACCTCGGCATCGCGCTGGCCGCCGCCTCGGCCGCCGCCATCAACCACGTGCTCGATCGGCGCATCGATGCGCACATGGCGCGCACCCGCAATCGCCCCCTGCCCAGCGGCCACCTGGATCCCCGTCATGCCCTGCTGTTCGCGTTGTTGCTGGCGCTGTTGTCGATGGGCGTGCTGTTCTTGCTGGTCAACGCGCTGACGGCGATCCTGACCTTCGCCTCGCTGATCGGCTACGCCGTGGTCTATACCGTGTGGCTCAAGCGGGCCACACCGCAGAATATCGTCATCGGCGGCGCGGCGGGCGCGGCGCCCCCGGTACTGGGTTGGGCCGCGGTAACCAACAGCGTGCACCCGCACGCGCTGCTGCTGTTTCTGATCATCTTCGCCTGGACGCCGCCGCATTTCTGGGCGCTGGCGATCGCCCGCCGCGGCGACTACGCCAAAGTGGACATCCCCATGCTGCCGGTCACGCACGGTGCGGAATTCACGCGCCTGCATGTGCTGCTCTACACCCTGATCCTGGTGCTGGTCACGCTGCTGCCGTATCTGACCGGCATGAGCGGCCTGATCTACCTGGTCGCGGCCCTGGGGCTCAACGCGCGCTTTCTCTGGCATAGCATCGCGCTCAAGATCACGCGCCGCGATGAATTGCCGATGCGTGTGTTCCGCTTTTCGATCAGCTATCTGATGTGGCTGTTCCTGGCGCTGCTGGTCGATCATTACCTGCCGACAAGCCAAATGACGTAGGCTTCACGGCATGATTGTCGAACGCATCTGGGCAGCCAACGAGCTGCGCAATTACCACTACCTGATCGGCTGCGCCGAGAGCGGTGAAGCCCTGCTGATCGATCCTCTGGATGCGCAGGCCTGTCTCAGGCGCGCCAGTGAACGCGGCTGGAAGATCACCCAGATCGTCAACACCCATGAACATCGCGACCATACCGATGGCAACGCCGCCGTGGTGCGCGCCACCGGTGCCCGAGTAATGGCGCATGCAGGCGCCGCGGCCCGCATCGGCGCTGTCGATCGCGGTCTGGTGGCCGGCGATGTGATTCGCGTCGGGCGCAGTGTCGAACTCGAGTGCCTCGATACGCCCGGCCATACGCTCACGCATGTCTGCCTGCTGGCGCATGGCGCCGAGAATGCGCTGTTCTCAGGGGACACTTTATTCAACGCCGGCGTGGGCAACTGCCGCAACGGCGGCGATCCCGAGCTGCTCTACAGCACCTGTCGCACCCTGCTGGCACGCCTGCCCGCCACCACCAGGATCTATCCCGGCCACGATTACCTCATGAACAACCTGCGCTTCACGCAGAACGTGGAGCCCGGCAATGCCGCGGCCGGCGCCTGGCTCGAACGCTGCGGGAGGCTCACGCCCGAAACGATGCCGGTGATGACGCTGAAGGATGAACTCACCGTCAACAGTTTTTTCAGACTGGGCGAACCAGGTTTGCGCGAAGGCCTGCGCCAGCGCGTGCCGGAGCTGGCGGCCGGGGCCAGCGAGCGCGAGGTGTTCCTGCGATTGCGTGAACTGCGCAACAGCTGGTAACGGCAACGACTACGGGGACACCAATGAAGAATTCCAGGTTTCGATACCTGACCCGCCGCACCGTGCTGGGTGGTCTGGCAATACTTCCGGTCGCTGCCAGCCGCTCGCTTGCCGGGAGCATATCGCAGGCGTTTGTGCGTGAGGCGCCGCCGATCACCGCTGCCGACCAGGTGCTCAACGTGATGGAGTTCGAGGCACTGGCGCGCGACGCGCTGCCGCCGGCGCACTTCGGCTATATCGCGACCGGCGCCGACGACGACCGCACCGTAGTGCGCAATCACGATGCGTTCTCGCACTATGAAATCCGGGCGCGGCGCTTCGTCGATGTGAGCCACGTGGACGCCTCGCGCGGCGTGTTCGGTGCGACCTGGGTCAGCCCGATTTATCTCTCCGCGGTCTCCAGCCAGCGCGCCTTCCACCCGGACGCCGAGCTGGGCACGGCGCGTGCCGCGCGCACACGCTCGATGCAGATGATGCTCTCTGGCGTTGGCTCGACGGCCGTCGAGCCGGTCAGCGAAGCGCGCGGCGCGCCCGTCTGGCAGCAGCTCTATCCGACCGACGACTGGGGCGTCACGCAGGGGTTGGTGCGGCGCGCTGAGCGCGCCGGCTGCCCGGCCATCGTGCTCACTGTCGACACCAAGATGGGCCTCAACTACGACCGCAACAACGAGACGCTGACGCGCGCGATGCGGGTCGACAACCGCACCTGCACCGACTGCCATGTCAACAATTCGCACGACCCGGTACACCGAGCGCCGATGTACGCCGGCCTCGACGTGTCCCGCGTCACCTCGCTGGCGCCGCCCGACATCACGCCCGCCTACCTCGACCGGCTGCGCGCGCTGGTTTCCGGGAAACTGCTGGTCAAGGGCATTGTGACCGGCGAAGACGCGGAACTGGCGGTTGCCCACGGCGTCGATGGGGTCATCGTCTCGAACCATGGCGGCCGGAACGAAGAGACGCTGCGTGCGACGCTCGACTGTCTGCCGGAGATCGCCGCGGCAGTCGGCAAGCGCGTTCCGGTACTGCTCGACGGCGGCGTGCGCCGCGGCACCGATGTATTCAAGGCGCTGGCGCTGGGCGCGACCGCAGTGGGCATCGGCCGGCCACAGGCCTGGGGACTCGCGGCCTTTGGCCAGCCTGGAGTGGAGCGGGTCATCGACCTGCTCAACCGCGAACTGCTGCAGATCATGCGCCAGGCGGGCACGCCGACGCTGGCGGACATCACGCCCGGGCACGTCGTCGCTTCAACGTGGCGCTGAACTGCGCCACCCCGACAATTCAGGGTCTTACGCATCCTTTGAGCGCTGCGGCAGCCCGCGCCGCGCGGTAGAATCCGCGCCCCGCATGGACGTCTCCCCGATTCTTGCTCCCTTGAATGAAGCCCAGCGCGCAGCCGTAACTGCGCCGCTCGGGGCCACTTTGGTGCTGGCTGGCGCCGGCAGCGGCAAGACCCGGGTGCTCATCCATCGCATCGCCTGGCTGATCGAGGCCCTGGGCGCCACACCGCACAGCATACTGGCGGTCACTTTCACCAACAAAGCCGCCGCCGAAATGCGCGCGCGCGTCGAGGCCCTGCTGGGCATGGCCGGCAGCGCCCTGTGGCTGGGCACATTTCACGGCCTGGCCCACCGGCTGCTGCGCCTGCACTGGCGCGAGGCCGGCCTGCCACAGAGCTTCCAGATCTTCGATGGTGAGGACCAGCTGCGCCTGATCAAGAAAGTGATCAAGGCCCTGGAACTCGACGAGGCGCGCTTCGTGCCGCGCGAAGTGCAGTATTTCATCAACAAGCACAAGGACGAAGGCCGCCGCCCGCAGCACCTGAAGGCCGGCGGCGATCCGACCGAACGCACGCTGCTGCGCCTGTACGAAGAATATGAAACGCTGTGCGCTCGCTCAGGCGCGGTCGATTTCGCCGAGCTGCTGCTGCGCGCCTTCGAGCTGTGGCGCGACAACCCCGAGCTGCTGCGCCACTACCGGGCGCGCTTCAGGCACGTGCTGGTCGATGAATTCCAGGATACCAATTCGATCCAATACGCCTGGATCCGCCTGCTGGTGGGCAGCGAGAACGCGGCCTTCGTGGTCGGCGATGACGATCAGTCGATCTACCGCTGGCGTGGTGCGCGGGTCGAGAACCTGCAGAAATTCCGCAACGATTTTCCGCAGGCGCAACTGTTCAAACTCGAGCAGAACTACCGCTCCACCGGCGCCATACTCGAGGCCGCCAATGCGCTGATCGGCAACAACTCGGCGCGACTGGGCAAGCAGCTGTGGACCAGCGGCGCACGCGGCGACGCGGTGCGGGTGTACGCTGCCTACAACGAGCGCGACGAGGCCGACTTTGTCATCGGCCGCATCCAGCAGTGGCTTGCCCAGGGCGGTGCGCGCAGCGAGTGCGCCATCCTGTATCGCTCCAACGCGCAATCGCGTGTGTTCGAGGAAGCGCTGATCCAGCAGCGCTTGCCCTACAAAGTGTATGGCGGCCTGCGCTTCTTCGAGCGCGCCGAAATCAAGGATGCGCTCGCGTATCTGCGCCTGATCGCCAATCACGATGATGACGCTTCGTTCGAGCGCGTGGTCAACCTGCCCACGCGTGGCATCGGCGCGCGCAGTCTCGATGCACTGCGCGAGAGCGCGCGTGGTGCCGGCAGCTCGCTGTGGCGCGCCGCCGGGGCTGTGCTGGGCGAGAGTGCCGTCGCCGGCCGCGGTGGCGCGGCGTTACATGGCTTTCTGGCGCTGATCGAACGCCTGGGGCGCGACATCGACGGCCTGCCGCTGCATGAGCAGGTTGATCACGTCATCAACAACACCGGCCTGATCGAGCATTTTCGCAAGGACAAGGCCGATCGCGGCGAAGCCCGCATCGAGAATCTCGAGGAACTGGTCAGCGCCGCGCGCGGTTACGAGCCCGAGGGCGAAGACCTGCCGCCGCTGCAGAGTTTTCTCGCCCACGCGGTGCTGGAATCCGGCGAGACCCAGGGCGGCGCCTGGGAAGACTGCGTCCAGATGATGACCCTGCACACCGCCAAGGGCCTGGAGTTTCCGGTCGTGTTCCTGAGCGGCATGGAAGATGGCCTGTTTCCGCACCAGCGCTCGCTGAACGACCTGGAGAGCCTGGAGGAAGAACGGCGCCTCTGCTATGTGGGCATCACCCGCGCCATGCGGCACCTGTACCTGAGCTATGCCGAGCAGCGCCGCCTGCATGGCGTCGACAGCTACAACATGCCCTCGCGGTTCATCCAGGAAATTCCGCCCGCCCTGCTCGAAGAGCTGCGGCCACGCATGCAGATTTCACGGGCGCCGATACGCCACGGCGCGGCTGGCGGCGCACACGCGGGCAACCACCGCGGCGGACTGTTCGACGCACCGGCCGAGGCCCCGGTCGGCGGCATGCGGCTGGGCACCCGGGTGCGCCACGGCAAGTTCGGCGAAGGCGTGGTGCTCAATATCGAGGGCCAGGGCCCGCACGCGCGCGTCCATGTAAACTTCGAGAGCCAGGGCGCAAAATGGCTGATGCTCAGCATGGCCCGGCTCGAACTCATGTAGCAGGTGGTGTGATGAAAATCCTGATCCTCGGCGCCGGCCAGGTCGGCAGCAACGCCGCCCGCAACCTGGCGCGCGAACCGGCCAACGAAGTCACGGTCGTTGATACCAATGAGCAGGTGCTGCGCGATCTGCAGGATCGCATCGACATCCGCGCCGTGGCCGGCAGCGCGTCACACCCTTCGGTGCTCGAAGCGGCCGGCATTGTCGACACCGAAATACTGATAGCCCTCACCAGCAGCGACGAAGTGAACATCGTGGCCTGCGAAATCGCCCACGCCCTGTATCGCACTCCGACCCGCATCGCGCGCATTCGGGCCGCCGAATACACCAGTCGTCCACAGCTATTCGCCGAGGGTGCGCTCGCCGTGGATGTCTGGATCAGCCCCGAAGAGCTGGTCACTGAATACATCACACACCTGCTCGAAAACCCGGGCGCCCTGCAAGTGGTCGATTTCGCCGACGGCCGGGTGCAGCTGGCCGGTGTGCAGGCGCGCCGCGAGGGCCTGCTGGTGGGCAAGCCGCTGCGCCTGCTGCGCGAGCACCTGCCGGGCACCGATGCCCGGGTGGCCGCCATCTATCGCAACGAGCGCCTGGTCAAGGCTGATGGCGACACCATCATCGAGGAGAACGATGAAATCTTCTTCGTCGCCGCGCGCGATGATCTGCGCAAGATGCTGGCCGAACTGCGCCGCAGTGAGCCGCCCATGCGCCGCCTGGTCATTGCCGGCGGCGGCAACATCGGCCTGCGCCTGGCGCGCCGGCTGGAAACCACCACCCAGGTGAAGCTCATCGAGCGCGACGCACGCCGTGCCGCACGCGCCTCGGAGATCCTGCAGCATGCCATCGTGCTGCGCGGCGATGCCGCGGATGAAGAACTGCTGATCGAGGAAAACATCGACGGCGCCGACGTGTTCGCCGCCCTCACCAATTCCGAGGAAGCCAATGTCATGTCGGCGATGCTCGCCAAGCGCCTGGGCGCGCGCCGCGTGATGGCGCTGGTGAACCGCCCCGCTTATGGCGAGCTGATGGAGGGGCGCAACATCGATGTGGTGATATCACCGCAGACCATCACCATCGGCTCGCTGCTCGCCCATGTACGGCGCGGCGATGTGGTACGCGTGCACTCCCTGCGGCGCGGTTCGGCTGAAGCCATTGAAGCCGTGGTGCACGGCACGTCCGAGAACTCGCGCGTCGTCGGCCGCCGCGTCGAGGCAGTCGATCTGCCCGGCGGCACCAGCATCATTGCCATCGCCCGCGGTGAACAGGTGATCATGGCTCACCATGACACGCTGATCGAAGCCGAGGACCACGTGATCGTATTCCTCAACGATCGCCGCCACGTCGCCGACATCGAACGCCTGTTCCAGACCGAGAACTGAGTCGATTCATGCGCTCACTCTCCAGCGTAGTTCACCAGATCGGCACCCTGCTGCTGGTGTTCTCGCTCTATCTGCTGCTGCCCGCGCTCACCGCCATCTATTACCGCGAACCCGAGGCACTGCGGGCGTTTGTGGCTGGCGCCGCGCTCAGTGCCGCCTGCGGGCTGCTGATTCATTTTGCGACGCTCAAGTTCCGCACTGACCTCAAGCCGCGTGACGGCTACCTGCTGGTAACCCTCGCCTGGCTGGCTTTGGCCACGGTGGCCGCCGTTCCCCTGTTGATGCTGCTGCCCGGCCTGTCCTTTACCCACGCCTTCTTTGAGAGCATGTCGGGCCTGTCAACCACCGGTGCCACCGTGCTTACCGGTCTCGATCAGCTTCCGCACGCCGTCAATCTGTGGCGCCACGCACTAAGCTGGCTCGGGGGGTTGGGCATCATCGTCATGGCGGTGGCCATTCTGCCGCTGTTGGGCATCGGCGGCATGCAAATGTACCGCGCCGATGCGCCCGGCTCGATCAAGGACACCAAGCTCGCCCCGCGCATCATGGAAACAGCACGGCTGCTCTGGCTCGTGTATGGCGGCCTCACGGCACTGTTCGCCATTGTGCTGCGCGCCGCCGGCATGCATTGGTTCGAGGCCATCTGCCACGCCTTCTCCGCCATCTCGCTCAGTGCGTTCTCGACCCACGATGCCAGCATCGGCTTCTATGACTCACCGTTGATCGAGGCCGCGCTCGCCGCGTTCATGCTGATCGCCGCGGTGAATTTCACTACCCACTTTCTCGCCCTGCGCAAGGGCGAGCCCGGCACCTATGCGCGCGACCCCGAGGCCAAATGGCTGCTGGTATGGATAGGCGCCAGCTGTATCGGTGTCTCGATCCATGTCTGGCTGAGCGGCACCTATCCGAGCTACGCCAGCACCCTGCGCCACGTGGGCTTTAACCTGATCTCAATGGCGACCGGCTCCGGCCTGCACACCACCGACTACAGCCACTGGCCCGTATTCGCACCGATGTGGATGCTGTTTCTCGGTTGCGTCTGTGCCAGCACCGGCTCGACGGGTGGCGGCATCAAGATGTTCCGCTCGCTGGTGCTGATCAAACAATCGTGGCGCGAGATGTTCACGCTGGTGCACCCGCAGGCCGTGGCGCCGCTGCGGATCGCCGGCCACATCGTCCCCAACCGCGTGGTCTACTCGGTGCTGGCCTTCATATTCCTGTACTTCATGACTATTGTGCTGCTCACTTTCGCGCTGCTGATCTCCGGCCTTGATTTTATCTCGGCGTTCTCGGCCATTGTCGCCTGCATCAACAATGCCGGCCCCGGGCTGAACGTTGTTGGCCCCGGCGGCAACTACGGCACGCTCAATGATTTTCAACTGTGGATGTGCACGGCAGCGATGTTTCTCGGACGCATCGAAATCTTCACCGTGCTGGTGCTGTTCACCCCGACGTTCTGGCGGAAGTAATGGTCGGGCCCGGGTTGACGCGCCGCGATCTCCTGTCACTCCTGGCCGGTGCCGCGGTACTGCCGGTCGCCGCAGTGTCGTGCGGGCGAGGCCCGGCGGGTTCTTCGGTCTTGCAAGCCAGGAGCCCACTGCACTACTCGAGTCTGGCGGACGTGGCCAGGCTGATTGCGGCACGGAAGCTTCTCTCAACAGACCTCACGCAACAGCTGCTCGAGCGAATCGCAGCGGTAGATGGGCGTCTGCAGAGCTACGTCACGCTGATGACCGACCAAGCGATCGCGAGCGCCGGGCGCGCGGATGCCGAGATTCAGGCCGGCCGGTACCGCGGACCTCTCCATGGCGTGCCCATTGCGGTGAAGGACCTTTGCAATACTCGCGGCGTCCGCACCATGGCCGGTACAAAGGCTTTAGCGAACTTCGTGCCGGACTTTGACGCTACCGTCGTCGCTCGGCTGGAAGCTGCCGGTGCGGTCATCCTCGGCAAGCTCGCTCTGTGCGAAGGCGCGTATGGTCCGTACTTTCCCGGCCTCCAGGTGCCGGTAAACCCGTGGGACGCCACGCGGTGGAGCGGCGTATCATCGAGCGGCTCCGGCGTGGCGACGGCAGCGGGCCTGTGCTTCGCGTCGGTCGGTACCGACACCGGGGGATCGATCAGGTACCCATCGGCCGCGAACGGATGCGTGGGGCTCAAGCCCACGTATGGCCGGGTGAGCCGCTACGGCGTGTTCGCCCTGGCCGCCTCAATGGATCACATCGGGCCGATGACTCGCACTGTTGAAGACGCCGTCATCATGTTCGAAGCGATGGCCGGTCTCGATCCTCACGACGCTTCGTCGCTGCCGGACCCGGTACCCCCGGTGCGTGCCGAACTTGGTCGGGGAATCGCGGGCCTGCGCGTCGGTTTCGACCGTCACTATGCTACCGACAACGTCGACCCTGATGTCGCCGGGGCGATGGCTGACGTACTCGCTGAATTGACCCGATTGGGCGCGACCGTCGTGACCGTCAAAATGCCGGACGTCAGCAAGGTCGGCAATGCGTGGCTCGACTTGTGTGCTGTGGAGGCGCTCGCCGCCAATGCGAAGACGTTCCCGAGCCGTGCCAGCGAGTACGGTCCGGGGTTACGCGCTGCGCTCGAGTCTGGTCAGCGAGTCACTCCCGCGGCACTGGCAGTCGCCGCCAAGGTTCGATCAGAAGTCACCGCGTCACTCGAGCGCATGCTGAACACCGTCGACTGTCTGGTGTGTCCGTCGATGGCGAACAGCGCACGCGTGAAGGACGCAGATCCATACCACGAATACACCGAAGCATCGTGGAGCCGTCTCGTCAGGAACGACATTCACACCCAGCCGTTCAACTTCAGCGGCAGCCCAACCTTGTCTGTGCCGTGCGGTTTCTCGGCCGACGGTCTGCCGCTGAGCGTGCAATTCGTTGGTCGCCGGCTAAGTGAATCGGTGCTGTGCCGCATGGGCCACGCGTACGAGCAGGCGACCCAATGGCACTCGAAACATCCGGCGGTCTGACCGGAACTCAGGTGAAATGACGCGCCCGCCGTCTCGTGCCATCATGTGCTTGCGGCGCGCGCCTCATTTGGCAGGTTAGGGAAAGCATGGCTTGGTACTCTCACACTCTCGCCTTTGCCATCTCAGGCGATCAGGTCGAAGCTGGCGCTGACCCGCGAAAGTTACTCGATGGCCACAAGGGGGATTTTGATCACTTTGTGTACGCCCCCTCCCGAAACGGCTGTCTGCTTGCGCGATTGGGCGGCATATGCAAGCAGGCGTCGAATGGCCAGAACCTCTACCTGCTCGAGGATGCCTGCCTGCTTCAGCACGAAGCGACAATGCACTTTGCTGCGCAGATAGAGGCCCTCCTCGACGAAATTGAGCTGAGTCCGGCTCTGGTCGTCGAGGCAACGAAAGAGCCATATCAGCCAGACATAACGCTCCACACAAAAGGCTTTGAACCCTTACCGGCTCGACTCGTCTATCCAGGCGACGCGATCATCAAGGACGGTTGGGTCTACAACCATACGGCGGAACAAGTGCGGCGCCTTTTGGATCAGTCCTGTGCATCTCAGTCTCCGTGCCCGGAAGGCGATGATGACGGGGAATCGCTCTCATACGTCTTCAATTTCCTGAAGTCCCATCTGTCATTGCTGCGTTTTGCTGTACAGTCGGGCAAGGTAGTAGTGTATGGCGAAACCAATCAATGAAATGCGCCTGACGGTGAACCATGTACTACCTCGTTGAAACCGGGAAGTCGTTCGATCAGGCAGCGACAGATCTTGAGCAAGCGGTTAAGCGGCTCGGCTTCGGTGTGCTGCACGTTCACGACCTGGCAGCCACGCTTCGTAACAAGGGAGTTGCGTTCGCAGAGCAGTGCAAGGTCTTCGAGGTCTGCAACCCGCAGCAGGCTGCCAAAGTATTATCCACGGATATGCGCCTGAACATGGTGTTGCCGTGCCGCATCTCCGTGTTTACTGACAAAGGCAAGACGAAGATTGGCCTCATCAAGCCTGTGCAGATGCTTGCAGCGCTGTCGAAGGATGCGGCGTTAGCCCAGGTTGCAAAGGAAGTCGAGGAGAAGACCATCCAGATGGTGGACGAGGCGAAATAGGCGTTCGCCGCATGACAACGCGTTGCTGCGATCTCCCAGAACCGCATCGGTGCAGGCCAGGCCTGCCGGGCGGAGCCGATCGCTACGCGTCGGTCTTCGGATACAGCAGCAGCTGCGTACAGCGGAACAGCGCCAGCGTCTTGCCGGTTTCCCGATGGGTGACGGTAGCGTCCCACACCTGGGTGGTGCGGCCCCGGTGCGCTGGGACAGCCGTACACTCGACCGTGCCGTCGCGGGCGGTGCCCAGAAAATTGGACTTGATTTCGATGGTGGTGAATCCTGTGGCGCCGGCAGGCAGATTGACCCTGCAGCCGTAGCCAGCGCAGGTGTCCGCCAGGGTGACGATGCTGCCGGCATGCAGATAGCCGTTGGGCGCCATGAGCTGCGCGGTGATCGGGAGTTCGGCGCGGATCCCGGATTCCGACACCTGCTTGATCAGCATACCGATATGCCCGGGAAAATGGCCGATGCCGAGGCGGTTCAGCTGGTCGGGTGAGAGCATGGCAATCCTCCTGAGCTACTCTTGAGGTGAGCGCACGACTTCGCTGCGCTCGGAAGCCCCAACCCCTTCGGCTGCGAGGGCCTCGTTCACGCTGTGCCGCTCGCGCGCCTCGCGGTGCTGGCTCGCTTTGAACTTGCCCTCCCATCGCGTGATCATGATTTCGAAAGGCACAATCGCGCGCAATTGCGCGTCGATGTAGTCCCGCGGTGCGTCGGACACTGACCATGGTGCGGCGCGCGCGGCTTCCTGCCGGGTGGTAAGTTCCGAAACCTGCCTTAACCCCTCCGTCACATCGCCCGCGCGAAACTGAATCGTGCCGTGGACATGCACGACCGAGTAGTTCCAGGTCGGCACCACTTTGCCGTGCTCCTGCTTGGCCGGATACCAGGACGGCGTGATGTAGTGGTTCGCGCCGCCGAATATCACCAGTACCACAGCAGCGGGCGCAATAGAGCGCCACAGGGGATTGGCCCGGGCCAGGTGCCCCTGCAGCAGACCTGGTGTGTCAGCACTCGGTTTCCACAGCATGGGAATGTGATTGGCGATCAGCCCTTCGCTGCTCATCGCCACCAGCGCCCCCAGGGGATGCTGCGCGATGAAGGCTTGCAGCACCTCAGCGCGCGTTTCCCGGAATTGATTCGGATTGTACACAGAGGGCTCCTCGATCCGTTCAGCTCAAGAGAAGCTTCTTGACGGTGGCAGGTGCGATACCAGCACTAGACTATAAAGGGAATCAGCGCCCAGCTGGTTTCACGGTATTCAGCGTAAGCCGGACCGAACGCGTCCGCCAGCCAGCGCTCTTCGAGTCGCCACTTGCGCCACAGCGCGGCGATCACCAGAGCCAGGGCTAGCACACCGCGCCACTCGCCGCGTGCTACTGCGGAGCCGAGGAAGGCCAGCACCAGTCCGGTGTAGATCGGGTGGCGGATCCAGCGGTACGGCCCGCTGCGTATGATCTCGTGGTGCTGCTTGAGCGTGACCGACCCGCTCCAGTTGCCGCCGAGTACGATCCGCGCCCACACCGAGAACAGCAGGCCTGTCGTCACCAGTGCCACACCCACCCAATACACTTCCCAGCTCTGGGGAATCCATCGCTCTCCCAGCCAGCCAGGTACCGATTTCAGGCCCAGCAGTACGCCGGCAACAATCAGCGGCACAAAATGCCCCGCGCGGGACAGGACGGATTCCTGGCGCACCACACGCTTGACGCCATAGGAGGCCTGCCACCAGTACACGCCCCAGGCCAGCCATAAACCGGGAATCAGCCAGTTGGAAAAATCAATCATACTGTTGTCACGCTCTTGCCATTCGGGCACAAGCTTACGCGACGGTGAAGGAATTGAAATGACAAAAGCACTACTTGGCCCAATATTGGGAGTAGTCATTGCGATTGCAGTAAACGCCAGCATGGATGCGGTTGGTCTGGCGGATTCGAGTTTTGCATCCCTGCTGCCGTTGACGCTCATTTTCTGGGCGATTCAGCGTTTGCCACGAAAAAGCATGGGCATCGCATTCGGGCGCTGGTCTGACTATGGGTTGGCGATTCTGCATCCGGTAGTAATCATCGGCGCCATTGCGCTTATTTGCCTGGCAACAGGTGTCGTCGATATTGGCAAAGTTGACTGGCTGAAGGCCAGGAATGACTTTCTGATGGCAGTCGCCATCAGTATTCCACTCGGCCTGCTGACCGAAGAGGTGTTTTCCGTGGCTGGTTGCTTGGCTCGCTCCAGCGAGCCGGCATGGGTGAGTTGAAGATCATCGCCTGGACCGGCATAGCATTTTCGCTCTGGCATATTCCGGCGGTTTCCATGCATACCGAGGACGCCGTTCCATTGGCGCAGATTCCGGTCATATTGGTCAATGCAGCAGTCATTGGCGCGATCTGGGGCATGCTGCGACTGGTCTCGGGCTCGATCATCGTGACCAGCGTCTGCCACGCACTCTGGAATGCGGGTGTCTATGTCTTCTTTGGTTTCGGCACGACAGTTGGCGCACTGGGAATAAAGCAGACCGCGCTGTACGGGCCGGAATCGGGCTTCCTGGGCCTGGGCTTGAATCTTGTGCTCGCCATTGTGCTGTGGCAGTGGTGGATGCGTCCCAGGCGGGAGGCTTCCCGGTAGAATTCACCGCTGACAGGGAGAACCCGCCCGCAGGCGGGTTCCCGCTGGCAAGCGCCGCAGCAGTACTAGAACCGGTAGCCTACGCTGAGCGATGGGCCTTTTATCGTGTCGCCGCTTCTTTCGTAATACGAGGCGTAGTCGCCCTGCGCGTACCAGTTCCTGGTGAACCGGTATTGCGCACCGACCCCATAGGAGAAGCTGCTATCGGAACTGGACAGCGATACTCCCATGGCCGAGCCCGACAGGGTCGCATGCAACCAGCCGGCCCGGGCAAACAGCTCGAACTTGGGGGCGACTTCAAATTGGCCCTTCAGGTAGGCGCCGTAAGCACTGTCCACCTTGAATGAAGCACCCATCAGTGTGTCGCTGGAAACACTCGCCGCACCGACGAACTCCGCGGCGAAGTTCTTCGTAAACTGGAAGCCTACCCGTACCAGGGCGTTGCTGGGCTTGACGGATATCCCGTCGCTGGACAATGTCAGCTGCGTAAGACCCGCCTCGACATAGGCATTCCCCCGGGCTGGCGCCCCAACGCTCGCGAGCGCGGTGCCGATTCCCACAGCAGTGATCAGCAGTCTCTTTCCTATCGATGTCATGTCATGTGCTCCTAATTCGTAGTTGTCGTTGTTGACGGCGTCTAGCCCGATCCCTTTGAAACCAGGTCGGGGCGAGATTGCGCCGCCTGTCTCTACGCCAGGCTTACCGCGCCCTTACAATCTGCATACAGCTGAAATAATCTCTGCCCCGAGCGCGACAGATGGGTTGTGTCCAAAGGTCCTTTGTTGACGCACAAAAATGGAAGTGGTCTAGTAAACACCGTCACTTGGCGGCGGCCGACGGCGACGTGCCGCGCAACGATGGCATTTCCTCAAGGCATCCATGCGGCCACTTTATAGCCAGGTCTGTATATGCAGAGTGTTGTAATTCGGGACGCCATGCCAGGCGACTTCGATGCTGTCTGCTCGTTGAATCTCGCGGAGGTTCAACATACAAGCCCAATGGACAAGGAGCGCCTGGTCGCTCTGGACAAGCTGTCCTGCTTTCACAAGGTCGGCTGTGTAGATGAGCACGTTGCCGCATTTCTGCTGGCGATGTGCAACGAGGCTGCCTATGAGAACAGCAATTTCGAGTGGTTCGCTCGTAGGTACCCGCGCTTCATGTACATAGACCGCATCGTTGTTTCGGCTGAGTTTCGCGGCCTGCGCTTGGGGTCGTTGCTGTATGGAGAGTTGTTCCGATGCGCCCGAGACGGCGGCATCCCACTGGTGACGTGCGAGTACAATGTTGTGCCACGCAACGAACCATCAAGAATTTTTCATCGGAAGTTCGGATTCAAGGAGCAAGGGACGCAGTGGCTAGCCAATGGCACCAAGAAGGTCTCGCTGCAGGCAGCAGAAACCGGACAGGAGATCTCATGCTGATCAGCGGGCGCTGTCATTGCGGAAACATTTCCTTCCGGGTTGACTGGCAGCCCGAGCCAATGGAAATTCCCGCCAGGGCCTGCAGCTGCTCTTTCTGCGCCAAGCACGGAGGTGTGTGGACTTCCTGCCCGGCCGGTACACTCGAGGTGAGCGTGGCGGAACTCGGGCGAGTGTCGGTGTATGCCTTCGGAACGAAGACTGCCGACTTCCACGTCTGCACCCGATGCGGCGTCGTCCCAGTCGTCACCAGTCGGATCGACGGTCGACTTTATGCCGTGGTCAGCGTCAACGCATTCGAGAACTTCGCCCCGTCGCTGCTGCGGCGGGCAGCCGCGTCATACGACGGAGAGATGGGAGGCGACCGTCTTGCCCGACGACAGCAGAACTGGATCGGCAATGTCAGCTTCGTTCAGGGCGGCGCCCGGCAGTTACCAGAATAGATCGGCGACGATGTCGAGTACCTCGCCAGTATCCATGTCGATGAGCAGCACGTCGTTGCCAACGCGCACCCATCCGGTGGCGTAGGGCGGTGCATATAGATCATAGTCGTAGTAGTCGTAAATCACGTAGCGATCGCCGTAATAGGACAGCGGCAATCGATCGCCACGTTCCCAGTAGCGCGCCGAGTAACCCCAGGGCGCATAGTAGAAACCGATGCTGAAGCGCTGCCTTGCGTAGTAGCGGTTGCCGTAGAAACGGAAATGATCATCACGGTAGGTATCGTACCAATCCCGATCGTGGTGCCAACTGTGACCCCGCTCGTCGTGCCAACCGTGGCGGTCACGATTCCAGCTGGTGTTACCGTAGCCCGCGCGCCCGTCGCGATGACCGCCGCCATAACCTGGGCGCGGGTAACGGCTGTCGCGGCCGTCGCGGCGATCCTCGCCGCGTCGGTCACTCTGGAACGGGCGATCAGCATTTCTCCACTGACCAGCTTGCGGTGTATAGGCCTGTCCGCGCGAGGGCTCGCGATTTGGTTGCGCGTCTGCATGTTCGCGGTACCGTGAGCCGGCTTCCGGGCGCCCGTTCTGGGAGGCACCCCACCTGGGACCATGCTCATGCGCCTGCGCGGAGGCAACTTCGGGCCGACGGGTTTCGGCCGGTCGCTGCGAGTGGGCACCGCCGCCGGAACCCCGGTATTCGCCCCGCTCGCGCGGCTGGCCATGCTGGCGATCGCCATCCGCGCCGTCGCGACCGTGGCGAGCACCCATATCCTGTTGATAGCGGGACGCGCGCGATGGCGGCTCGGCCAACGCGACCGAAGCGGCCAGGATCGACGCTATGAACATAAGAGCTAATGGCCGTTGCATTGTAATCTCCTCAGGCGGACCCCAATGGACCCCAGACGGTAGGAAGTATCGCCGTGGTTTGCTGACTGCAGGCTGAATGGCCGGGCAGGCCGCTATAGCCGCCAGCCTGGGCTGCCTGCCGGCCCATATAATGGCGGGCAGCGCCCACGCGGGCCTTCGGGCGCAACCAGGGAAAGCAATCGCTGCCTAAGCTCATGTTTGACACCGTTTCAGAAGTTGAGTCCTTCATTCAGGATTTCGAAGCCTGCCGATTGCCCAAAGAGCGCTGGACACACACGGCGCATCTGGTAGCCGGTTTCTGGTACCTCTCCCGACACGATATGACGCAGGCCCTTGATACCATCCGCTCGCGCATCCGCAGCCACAATGAGTCCGTGGGTACAGCCAATACGGACACGGGTGGCTACCACGAAACCATCACGCGTCTGTACATGCGGGCAATAGCTGCCCATATCGCACTGCACGAAGCCCTGCCATTTGAACGCTCGCTTGCCGCACTGCTGGCCTCGCCACTGGCAAAGAGCGACTGGCCGCTGAGCCACTACACGCGCGAGCACCTGTTCTCAACGCACGCGCGCCACAACTGGGTGGAGCCCGATCTAATGGCGGCAACCACCTCCCGTAACCTGAAGTGCTAGGGAATTCGGCGATGCACATCAAGATTGACGACCTGAGCGGGCCGGAAATTCATGCGCTGCTGCAGGAACACCTGCGCGACGTGATGCTGCACTCGCCACCCGAGAGCGTTCACGCACTCGACATCGAAGGACTGCGACAACCGCAGGTGACGTTCTGGACCGCCTGGGAGGACGGCGAGCTCTTGGGCTGTGGCGCACTCAAGGAACTGGACCCGGGTCACGCCGAGATCAAGTCGATGCGCACCGCCGGAGCGCATACCAGAAAGGGCGTCGCCAGGAACATGCTCGCCCATTTGATTGACCAGGCCAGGCACCGTGGCTATACGCGCCTGAGCCTGGAAACCGGATCGATGCAGGCCTTCGAGCCAGCGCGCAAACTGTATTCCGATTTTGGCTTCACTTACTGCGAACCCTTCGCAGACTACGTCGAAGACCCGTATAGCGTCTTCATGAGCAGGGAGCTGTAAGCTTGCTGCACCACATTTCCTTCGCGGTCACAGATCTTAAACGCTCGGCAGCGTTCTACGACGCGACGCTCGCAACACTTGGCTACGCCAGGGTGTGGGCCAATGCCTCAGCTGTTGGCTACGGCAATCCCGGTGGCGATGACCGATTCGCAATCAAACTGCGCGCGCCGCAACTGACCGCGCCGGGCCCGGGGTTCCACCTGGCCTTCTCGGCGCCATCCCGTGACGCGGTCGCAGAATTTCACCGCTCAGCGCTTGGCAACGGTGGACGCGACAATGGTGCGCCAGGCCTGCGAGTGAACTATGGCGAGAATTACTTCGCCGCCTTTGTCATAGACCCAGATGGTTATCATATTGAAGCCGTGATCGACGACCCAGCCTGACAAAAAACCGAGGCCATACCAATGCTAAGAGTGCTGTTTTGTATTGTCCTTGCCGCTCTCGTCTGGCGCGCCTACCAGTCCCACTACGTTGATTCCAGTACCCGGAGCGCTGATCTCCAGCAATTTGCAGCCGCGGATCCGCCGGCAACAGCTGAGGATTTCAAATGCGACGGCCGCACCTACTGCTCACAGATGACCTCATGCCCCGAAGCCACCTACTTCCTGAACCACTGTCCCGATGTGAAGATGGATGGCAACCACGACGGCGTCCCCTGCGAACGCCAATGGTGCGGCTCCCACTGAACCGTCCCACTTGGTTGAATTGCATCCATCACTGCCGCATGTGTGGCGAGCATGGCGCAGACGGGCACAAGGATTGTGCGCCCGCCCAAAGCGAATATCGTGGAGCGACGGCGGGCGCGCAATCCTTGTGCC
>JBAVRE010000334.1:0-13875 GCA_049694695.1 Steroidobacteraceae bacterium
GTGAACGGCGGAGCAGAAAGTTCCGGGCCCAAGGCCTGCCAGGGCAAAGGGGTGTTGCTGATCGTGTTGGCGCTGCTGGCCACCGTGGCACCCGGGGCGCGGGCAGCCGGGCCCGCTGACGGCACTACCCCGCTGCTGCCGGCAGCAACCCAGGACACAGACTTCCTGCCACCGGACCAGGCCTTTCGCCTGAACGTCACCGCCGAGGCTCATGATCGTGTGCGCCTGAGCTGGGGTATTGCCCCGGGCTACTACCTTTATCGCGCGCGCCTCAAATTCTCGACCACCACGCCCAACGTGACCCTTGGGCAGGCCGACCTGCCGCCGGGTGACACCAAACACGATGAGTATTTTGGCGAACAGGTTGTCTATCACGCCGGATTGATCGCGCGCCTGCCGGTAGCGAGCAGCGCGGCCTGGACCGGCCCGCTCGCCCTCAGCGTGAGCTATCAGGGCTGCGCCGAAGCCGGACTGTGCTATCCGCCGATCACCAAGACATTCACGATCAATATGCCCCCGCTGGCGGCCAGCGGCGCCGCGCCCGGACCTGGCGCCGCGGCCGGACCTGGGGCCGCGACCTCAGGCTCCGAGCAGGATGGCCTGGCCCAGCTCATTCTGGGCGGCAGCATGTGGCTGGTGCTGGCGAAGTTTTTCGGCCTTGGGCTGTTAATGGCCTTTACGCCCTGCGTATTACCCATGGTGCCGATACTTTCCGGGCTGATCGCGGGCCAGGGAAAACACGCCACGCACGCGCGTAGTTTCGCGCTCTCGCTGGCCTACGTGCTGGGGATGGCCACCACCTATACGCTGGCGGGTGCACTGACCGCAGCGCTTGGTTTGCAGGTACAGGCCCTGTTCCAGCAAACCTGGATCATCCTGCTGTTTGCCGCCATGTTTGTCGCCATGGCGCTGTCGATGTTCGGTCTCTACAGCGTGCAGATGCCGGCCGCCATCCAGACCCGGCTCGCGGCCACCAGCAACCGGCAACGCGCGGGCACTTATGGTGGAGTCGCAGTGATGGGCGCACTCTCGGCGCTGATCGTTACCACCTGCGTGGCGCCGCCGCTGGTTGCGACGCTGGCGGTGATCGGCCAGAGCGGCGATGTAGTGCGCGGCGCCAGCGCTTTGTTTGCGATGAGCCTGGGGATGGGGGCGCCACTGCTGGTGGTAGGCGCCTCGGCGGGCCGCCTGCTGCCCAGGGCCGGCGCCTGGATGGATACCGTCAAGCAGCTGTTCGGTGCACTGATGCTGGGAGTGGCAGCCTGGATGCTCGCGCGCCTGGTGCCCGAACGCTTCGCCTTGCTGCTTTACGCTGTGCCATTGTTGGCCGCGGCCGTGGTGCTCTGGCGCACGCGCAGTCGCGCGCCGCTGCGCCTGGTGCCGCGTGCCGCCGCCCTCGTAGCGGGGATCTTCGCCGCCACGCTGTGTTTTGGCGCCTGGCTGGGCGCAAGTGATCCGCTGCATCCACTGACCCGACCTGCCGCGACGAGCGCACGGGCGTTGCAGTTTCGCGCGGTGGCGACCCTGGCCGATCTCGACCGCGCCGTCCAGTCCGCCGCCGCCAGCGGCCGCGCCGTGATGCTCGATTTTTATGCCGACTGGTGCGTGTCGTGCAAGGAGATGGAGCGCAACACGTTTTCTGATCCGCAGGTGGTACGCGCCCTGGAACAACTGATTTTGCTGCGCGCCGATGTCACCGCCAACAGTGCCGCCGATCAGGCGCTGCTGCAACGCTTTGGCATCTATGGCCCGCCGACCATCGCCTTCTACGACCGGGCCGGTCATGAGCAATCCGCATTTCGCGTCGTCGGCTACATGAAACCTGCATCCTTCGCGCAACTGCTCAGCCGGCTGAGTCTGCCGGCCGTGGCGGCCGTAGTGCCTGGCGGCTGAGCGCATACCGGTGACCGGGGCTAGAGGGGCGTGGCTCGCTGCGGTGCTGCTGATCAGCGGTGGCGCTGGTTTATGGGCTTACCGACAGTGGAGCGCAATGCCGCCGACCCTGGTGGCAGCGCCTGCCGCAGCACCAGCCCAGGTACCGGCCGACTCGCCCACCGCAGCAACCGCCGATGCCGCTACGGCGAGCGTTGCCGCCATACCGACCGAGGTGCCTGATCTGCGCCTGCCCGACATGGCGGGACTGCAGCATTCGCTGCGCCAGAATGGCGGCCGCCCGCGGCTCTACAATTTCTGGGCGACCTGGTGCGAACCCTGCCGTCGTGAAATCCCCTTGCTCAATGCCTTGCAGAACAGCCACCGCCGCGGCGATCAGCTCGAAATCGTCGGCATAGCAGTCGACTTCCGCGATGCCGTGCAGGATTTTCTTGCGAAGACCAGACTCGATTACACCTCGCTGGTCGGCGAGGAACAGGGCCTGGAGGCGGCGCAGCGCTTCGGCATGCAAATGGCGCTGCCATTTTCAGTGTTTGCCGATGAGCGCAACCGCATCGTGGCAATCAAGGTAGGCGAACTGCATCGCAATGAAGCGGAGGCCATCCTGGCGCAGATGCGAGCGCTGCGGGCCGGTACGATCGGCCTGCCGGAGGCGCGGGCGGCGATCGCGGAATCCCTGAAGGGATTTTCCATGCAGCGTGCGAAACAATCAGCCAGATCCTGACCCTATTGTAACAATAATGTTCTAATAGCCCTGCGTGACGATCGCATCAGATCGCCGCAGTTTCGCCGCATATGGGTAGGAATCTCGCACCAATTGGGCTACATTCCGGGCGGCTTACAACAATAAGACCCCAAAAGCACGGATATCAGCCAAAAGCATGGACATCAGAAAAATAAAAAAGCTCATTGAGCTGCTCGAAGAATCGGGCGTCGCCGAGATCGAGATCAAAGAGGGTGAGGAATCGGTGCGTATCGCCAGGCAGGCGCCTCCCGGCATGCACACGGTGCAGATGATGCCGCCCGCACCCATGTACGCCCCGCAGGCCAGCGCACCGGCCACGCCAGTTCCGCTGGCAGCGCCGGCCGCGAGCGCCAATGCCGCAACTACGGCGGGCGCTGGCGAGCACCTGGTCACGGCACCCATGGTCGGCACCTATTACTCCTCGCCTTCACCCGGCGCCAAGCTGTTCGTTGAAATCGGCGACAGCGTCGAGGCTGGCCAGGTGCTGTGCATCATCGAAGCCATGAAGATGATGAACCAGATTGAATCGGAAGTGGCTGGCAAGGTCCGCGCCATACTCGTGAAGAATGGCGAGCCGGTGGAGTTCGGCCAGCCGCTGTTTATCATCGAATAGCAGGCGGCCCATGCTCGACAAGATCGTCATCGCCAACCGTGGCGAAATCGCCCTGCGGATCCTGCGCGCGTGCCGCGAGCTGGGCATCAAGACCGTAGCCGTGCATTCGACCGCTGACGCCAGCCTCAAGCACGTGCTGCTGGCCGATGAATCGGTGTGCATCGGCCCGCCGGCGAGCCGCGACAGCTATCTGAACATGCCGGCGATCATCAGCGCCGCCGAAGTCACCGACTCGGTGGCCATCCATCCCGGCTACGGTTTTCTCTCGGAAAGCGCGGACTTTGCCGAACGCGTGGAAAAAAGTGGCTTCACCTGGATCGGCCCCAAGGCCGAGACCATCCGCCTGATGGGCGACAAGGTTTCGGCGCTCAAGCTCATGACCGAGGCGGGCGTGCCCTGCGTGCCCGGTTCCGGCGGGCCGCTGGGCGACGTCGCGGCCGACAATCTGCGCATTGCGCGCGAGATCGGCTATCCGGTGATCATCAAGGCTTCGGGTGGCGGTGGCGGGCGCGGCATGCGCGTGGTGCATGCCGAAGGGGCGCTGCTCAGCTCGATCGCGATCACCCGCTCGGAGGCGGCCGCCGCCTTCGGCAACGATAAAGTCTACATGGAGAAATTCCTCGAGAAGCCGCGGCACATCGAATTCCAGGTGCTGGGCGACAATCACGGCAACCTGGTGTGCCTGGGCGAGCGCGATTGCTCGATGCAGCGCCGCCATCAGAAAGTGATGGAAGAAGCCCCGGCGCCGGGCATCAGCAAGGCGCAGCGCGCCGCCATGAGCGCACAGGTCATAGCGGCCTGCAAGGCGGTCAACTACCGAAGCGCCGGCACCCTGGAATTCCTGTACCAGGACGGTGAATTTTATTTCATTGAAATGAACACCCGCATCCAGGTCGAGCACCCGGTCACCGAACTGGTCACGGGCATCGATCTGGTCAAGGCGCAGCTGCAGATCGCTGCGGGCAACAAGTTGCCGTTCCGACAGGAGGACATCGAGATCCGCGGCCATGCGCTCGAGTGCCGCATCAACGCGGAAGATCCGCGCAGCTTCATGCCCTCGCCAGGCCCGATCAAGCTCTGGCATGCACCCGGTGGCCCGGGCGTGCGCGTCGACAGCCATGTGTACTCCGGCTACAACGTACCGCCGTTTTACGATTCGATGATCGGCAAGCTGATCACGCACGGCGATACCCGCGAGACGGCGATCGCGCGCATGCGCAATGCCCTGGCTGAACTGGTGGTTGAGGGCATCAAGACCAACACCGCGTTGCATCAGGAAATACTCGCGCATTCGGCGTTTCAGGCCGGCGGCCTGGACATTCATTACCTCGAACGCCGGCTCGGCCTGAAATAGCGGCAGCTGCGCAATGCCGTTCCTCACGCTCAGCTTCGAGCTTGGGAGCATCGAGGCGCAACTCGCCGAGGATGCCTGCCGCGCCGCCGGCGCGCTCGCGGTCACTTTGAGCGACGCGCTGGACGAACCCGTGCTGGAGCCCGCCCCGGGCGAAATCCGCCTGTGGCGTTCGACGCGGGTACAGGCGCTGTTTGGCGCCGGGGAAGATCGCGGCGCCGTGAGCACAATCCTGCAGTGTTGCCTGGCGCTGCCGCCGGAAGCCATGGAATTTGCGTTGCTGGCCGACCGCGTATGGGAGCGTGAGTGGCTGCGCGATTTCCATGCCCGGCGATTTGGCCGACGCCTGTGGGTCTGTCCGCAGCACGAGCAGGTGGATGAGGCCGGTGCCATCGTCGTGCGACTCGATCCGGGTCTTGCCTTTGGCACCGGCACTCATCCCTCGACGGCACTGTGCCTGCAGTGGCTTGATGCTCACCTGACCCCTGGCAACCGCGTCATCGACTATGGCTGCGGCTCGGGCATTCTGGCAATCGCGGCCGCCAGGCTCGGCGCGAGCAGCGTCGCGGCCTACGACATCGATCCTCAGGCGCAACTGGCGACCGCACAGAACGCCAGCGCCAATGGCATCGGTGCGCAGCTGCAGGTGTGCAGCGCTGCCGCGCAGCTGCCGGCCGACTGCGATGTGCTGCTGGCCAACATCCTCGCCAGCACGCTGTGCGCTCTGGCGGCGGAATTCGCCCAACGGGTAGGCAGCGGCGGCCGTGTGGTGCTGGCTGGCATTCTTGACGATCAGGCCGACGTAGTGGCGGCCGTTTACGCGCCGTGGTTTCATATCGGGCCATATGAAACGCGCGCGGGCTGGGTAGCGCTCGACGGAACCAGGAAGTAGATGTTCACAGTCTGCCCGAAATGCGCCCTGACCCTGGCGGTCACCGCTGCCGATTTGCGTGCCGGCCAGGGCTATGTGCGCTGCGGTCGCTGCGCCAATGTGTTCAATGCACTGCTCGGGCTGTCGGAGGAATCGGCGGCCAGCGCGACGCAGAATGCGCCCGCCGCAGTGGAAGTCGAACACCCGGCGCCAGCCGCTGAGGCCGCTGCGCCCGCGACTCCGTCGCCCGCCGCGCCACCGTCCGCCGCGGCGCCGCCCGCATCGCGACTGATCGAGAGTCCACCGCCGCCGCTGCCGGCCGTAACCGGCCCGCCCCCCGAGGCCAGCGAAGCCACGGAGGTGGAGGAGTTTCGCGGCACCGGCACCTTCGAAACCATCGTGCTGGAAGGCGACACCTTTCTGCAGACGGAAGAAATGGTTCCTGAGGAGGCCTTCGACAACCAGATCGCCAAAGTCTCACGGCAGCTCGCCGCCGCCCAGAATGCCTACCGCAATGATCACGCCGACGACCACGAGGACGAGGTGCTCGATTTCTCGCGCAGCGAAACGGCGCCAGCGCCTGAGCCTGCGTTGGTCGCGACCGCACCAGCGCCAGCGACTGCCACTGCGCCCGACACCAGCGACGAAACCGCGGCACAGCTGGTAACGACACGCGCCGCGTCAGGATGGCGAATCGTAGTGGGCCTGTGCATGCTGGCACTGCTGCTGGGTGTGCAGATCATTCATCACTGGCGCAACGATCTGGCCACGCTTCGGAGTCTTTTCAACCCACTCGATCGACTGTACCGTGCCATGGGTCAGCCGCTCGCACCAAACTGGAACCTGGCCGCCTACGACGTGCGCCAGCTCGGCGCCAGCAGCGACGATGCAGATCACCACCGCGTGCATGTACGCCTGAGCCTCAGCAATCACGCGCCAGGGCCCCAGATGATGCCGCTGGTACGGCTCCGCTTGCTTGATCGCTACGGCAAGCCATTGAGTGCGGGAGAAATCTCGCCCCGGCAGTACCTGCCTGCGGCTCTGCAGCAAACCCGTTGGCTGGACGCCGAGCAGCGCATCGATGCCGAGCTGAACGTGACCGACCCCACCGGGCAGGCCTCGAGTTTCGAACTAGACGTGTGCGTGCCGACGGCCGGCGGCGGCCTGCGCTGCGGTGGCGATGGCGCCATGCTCGCTGCCAACGGCATCGCCCCATGAGCCTGCGCATCGGCCCACATGCCTTGAGCGGGCGCGTACTGCTGGCGCCCATGGCGGGTGTCACCGATCCGCCGTTTCGGGCGCTGTGCCGCGAACTTGGCGCGGCGCTGACCTGCGGTGAAATGCTGAGCGCCGATCAGTCGCTGTGGCACACCGACAAATCAAGGCGCCGCATGGCCGGGCGCAATGGCGCCGACACGCTGCGCGCCGTGCAGCTGGCCGGCTCCGACCCGCTGCAACTGGCGGCGGCAGCGCGCGCCCAGGTTGATCAGGGCGCGCAGCTCATCGACCTGAATCTGGGTTGCCCCGTGAAGAAAGTCTGCGATCGCTGGTGCGGATCGGCGCTGCTTGCAGATGAACCCCTGGTGGCACGCATACTCGAGGCGCTGGTGCATGCGGTCGCGGTGCCGGTCACGATAAAAATCCGCACCGGTCCCGATCCGCAGCGCCGCAACGCCGTGCGCGTGGCGCAGCTGGCCGAACGCTGCGGCGTGGCGGCGATCGCCATACACGGTCGCACGCGCGCCGAGCGCTTCACTGGCGCGGCGGAATACGAATCGATACGCGCCGTCAAGGCCGCGGTGCGCATCCCGGTAATCGCCAACGGCGATATCAGCACACCACAGCAGGCACTGGCGGTGTTGAATACCAGCGGCGCTGATGCGGTGATGATCGGTCGCGCGGCGCTGGGCGCACCATGGATTTTTCGCGATGTCAATGCATTCCTCGAATCAGGAAAAATTGTGCCGCAACTCTTGCGCGCGTCGATGGCAACGCTCATCCTTCGTCACCTCGAATCCCTGTACGCGTTTTACGGCGAGTACACCGGGGTTCGGATGGCGCGCAAGCACCTGGCCCGATACTGCGAACAACACGCTGACGCCGGCAAGCTCCGCCAGCTGTTGCTGACGGCGGAAGATTCCGCCACGCAGTTCGCCACAGCGCTGCGCGCCTTTGGCGAGTGGTCGGCAGCCGCAGCAGCCTGAGCGCGCGCGCCGTGGCACAGTTTTGGGGAACCAGCGTTCAAGAACAATAAACATGACCCGTATCACCGGCAAAGAGCTGCCCCTACGCAGCCACACTGAACGTGTCCTGCACGACTATTTCTCCAGCCTCAACGGCCACCGGCCGGCCCGGCTCTATGACATGGTGCTGCGCGAAGTCGAAGAACCGCTGCTGCGCGCAGTGCTCCACTATGCCGAAGGCAATCAGAGCCGTGCCGCAGTGATTCTTGGCATTACCCGTACCACGCTGCGCAAGAAACTGCGCACCCTGGGCGTGGTGAACTGACACATGGGCATTGCGCGCGCCCTGTTGTCGGTATCGGATAAACAAGGGCTGGCGGATTTCGCCCGCGCCTTAAGCGCTCACGGCATCGAATTGCTGTCGACCGGCGGCACCGCGCAGGCGCTGCGCAACGCCGGCCTGAGCGTGCGCGAAGTAG
Organism: Steroidobacteraceae bacterium; assembly: GCA_049694695.1. Classification (GTDB taxonomy): domain Bacteria; phylum Pseudomonadota; class Gammaproteobacteria; order Steroidobacterales; family Steroidobacteraceae; genus FEN-1191. The sequence goes on from JBAVRE010000334.1 coordinate 8,136, forward strand.
CCGACTACACCGGCTTTCCGGAAATCATGGACGGGCGCGTCAAGACCCTGCACCCGCGCATTCATGGCGGCCTGCTCGGGCGCCGCGGCCTCGACGAGGCGGTCATGCAGGAACATGAGATCGTGCCGATCGACCTGCTGGTGGTGAATCTCTATCCGTTCGCCGCCACCATTGCCCGCCCCGACTGCAGTTACAGCGAGGCAATCGAAAACATCGATGTCGGCGGACCCGCCATGCTGCGCGCCGCCGCCAAGAACCATGCTGATGTTACCGTGGTGGTTGATCCGGCCGACTACGCCACGGTGCTGGGTGAGCTGGCCATCGATGGCAACACCTCGATCGACACGCGCTCGCGCCTAGCGGCCAAGGCCTTTGCGCACACCGCGGCTTACGACACCCAGGTCGCTGAATTCCTGCTGCGCGCGCAACAGCTGCCGAGCGAGCGCTTTCCGGAGTCGCTGCCGCTGGTGTTCCAGCGGCTGCAGGAACTGCGTTACGGCGAAAACCCGCATCAGCGCGCCGCCTTCTATCGCGCTCCGGGTGCCCGCGGCGGCTCGGTCGGTACCGCGACCATGTTGCAGGGCAAGGAACTGTCCTTCAACAATATCGCCGATGCTGATGCGGCGCTCGAATGCGTGCGCCAGTTTGCCGAGCCCGCCTGCACCATCGTCAAGCATGCCAACCCCTGTGGCGTCGCACTCGGCAAGAGCCTGCACGAGGCCTACGATCGCGCCCATCGCACCGATCCGACTTCGGCTTTTGGCGGCATCATCGCCGTGAATCGCAGCCTCGATGGGCGCACCGCCCAGGCCATCATCGAGCGGCAGTTCGCCGAGGTCATCGTGGCGCCCGAGGTCTCAGCCGAAGCGCGCACGGTGCTGGCGACCAAGCCCAACATACGTGTGCTGCTGTGCGGCGATCTGGGCGCGCCCACGGGCGATGGCTACGAACTGCGCAGCGTCAACGGCGGCCTGCTGGTGCAGGATCGTGACAGCGACGCGGTAGCTGAATCTGAGCTGCGCGTGGTCAGCGGCCGCCACCCCGATCCGCGTGAGCTCGCCGATCTGCACTTTGCCTGGCGGGTCGCCCGGATGGTGAAATCCAACGCCATTGTGTTCGCGCGCGACGGCATGACACTGGGCGTGGGCGCCGGGCAGATGAGCCGTGTCTATTCGAGCCGCATCGCCGCGCTCAAGGCCGCCGATGAAAAGCTCGAACTGCGCGGCGCGGTCATGGCCTCCGACGCCTACTTCCCGTTTCGCGACGGTATCGACATCGCCGCCGCCTACGGCATCACTGCGGTCGTGCAACCCGGCGGTTCAAAACGTGATGCTGAAGTCATCGCCGCCGCCGACGCGCATCACATGGCCATGGTATTCACCGGTGTGCGCCATTTCCGCCACTGAGTCGCGATGAGAGTCCTGATCGTCGGCGCTGGCGGGCGCGAACATGCCCTCGCCTGGGTGTGCGCCGCGGCCCCGGGGGTGCGCGAGGTGCTGGTGGCGCCAGGCAATGCCGGCACCGCAGGCGAAGCGCGGGTGCGCAACGTGGCCATATCGGCCACCGATATCGGCGCACTCATCACCGTAGCGCGCAGCGAACAGATCGATCTCACCATCATCGGCCCCGAGACCCCGCTGGTGATGGGCGTGGTCGATGCCTTCCAGAGCGCGGGCCTGCGATGTTTCGGCCCCAGCCGAGCCGCCGCGCAGCTGGAAGGATCGAAAGCCTACAGCAAGGAGTTCCTGCGCCGTCACGCGATTCCCACCGCCGGCTACCGCACCTTCAGGCGCGACAACTTCGAGCCTGAATGGCTGCGCGCGCAGCCGCTGCCGATCGTCATCAAGGCCAGCGGCCTGGCGGCCGGCAAGGGCGTGGTCATCGCCCAGACTTTTGCTGAAGCGCTGCACAGCGTCGAGCAGATGTTTTCGGGGTGCTTCGGCACCGCGGGCGACACGATTGTGATTGAAGAGTTTCTGGCCGGCGAGGAAGCCAGCTTCATTGTCATGGCCGCCGGCACGCAGGCGCTGCCGTTCGCCAGTTCGCAGGATCACAAGCGCGTCGCTGATGGCGACCAGGGTCCCAATACCGGCGGCATGGGCGCCTATTCGCCAGCACCGGTCGTGACCGCACGGGTCCACGAACGCGTGATGCGCGAGATCATCGAACCCACGCTGCGCGGCCTGGCGGCGGATGGCACGCCCTATACGGGTTTCCTGTATGCGGGCCTCATGATCGCCGCCGATGGCACGCCGCGCGTAATCGAATTCAACTGCCGCTTCGGCGACCCGGAAGCCCAGGCGGTGCTGGCGCGATTGCGCTCCAGCCTGCCGGCGCTGTGCCTGGCCGCCCTGGAAGGCCGCCTGGCGCAGCAGCAGATCGACTGGGATCCGCGCGCCGCCCTGGGCGTGGTCATGGCGGCCAGCGGCTATCCGGGCACAGTGCGCAGCGGCGATGCCATTCGGGGCCTGGAGCGCGCCGCAACGCTGCCTGGCAAGGTATTCCATGCTGGCACCGAATTGCTGGGCGGCGCGGTGTGCACCAGCGGCGGCCGCGTGCTGTGCGCCGTGGGCCTGGGGCCCAGGGTCAGCGAGGCGCAGCGTGCGGCCTACGATCTGGTGCATTGCATCGACTACGCCGGCGCCCTGTATCGCCACGATATCGGTTACCGCGCCATAGCGCGCGGCGCTTAAGCGCTGAATGCCGGGCCGCAGCTCGATGCGTGCGCCGGCCTTCGCCGCCTTCCGCCAGCGCGGCTACCGTGGTTACCTGCTCGGCAACGCCGGCGCGATGCTCGCCGACAATACCGAGCACGTCATCAGCTACTGGGTGATCTTCCAGAAATTTCACTCACCGGCACTGGCCGGGTTTGCGGTGATTTCGCACTGGCTGCCATTCCTGCTGCTGTCCGGTTATGCCGGGGCGCTTGCTGATCGCGTCAACACACGCCGCATGATCCAGCTGGGCATGTTGATCTTCATGGGCGTGTCGCTGGGCTGGGGCCTGCTGTTCATGGGCGGGCACATGCAGATCTGGCAGGCGTGGATCCTGCTCGCGCTGCATGGCGTAGCCGGCGTATTGTGGACCGCGCCCTCGCAGCTGCTGTTGCACGATATCGTCGGCCCCAAGAATCTGCAGAGCGCCGTGCGCCTGAGCAGCTCCTCGCGTTACCTCGGTACGCTGCTCGGCCCCGCGCTTGGTAGCGGACTGCTGCTGTGGCTGGGCCCCGTGACCGGCATTTTCCTGAACGCACTGGTATACCTGCCCACAATCTGGTGGCTCAACCGGCAGCGCTATGGCACCGGCACTGGCGGCGCGGTTGGCGCCGGCGCAGCGCGCCAGCCGGGCGCGGTAATTACCGGGCTGCCGGCGTTGGTGGCGAACTGGCACAGCATGAAGGGCAATCGGCAGATCGCCTCGATGACCCTGCTGTGCGGTTGCGCCGCGCTGTTTGTGGGCACGGCCTATCAAGCACAGCTGCCGGGCTTTGCCGAAGCGCTCGGCCACGGTCACCCGGGGATTGCCTACTTTGCCCTGCTGGCCGCCGATGCGGCCGGCGCCGTCAGTGCCGGTCTGGTGCTCGAATTCCTGGGCCTGCTACCTGCCAGCGCACGCGGCGCGCTGATTCTGGCCATGGGCTGGAGCCTGTGCATCGCCAGCTTCGCCCTGACGCACAGCTACGCGCTGGCGCTGCCGCTGCTGTTTGCCGCCGGCTTCTGCGAACTGTCTTTCAACGCCATGGCGCAGACCCTGGTGCAGTTGCACTCGCCGGCCGGGCAGCGTGGCCGGATCATCGGCCTGTTCATAACCGTCAGCCTCGGACTGCGCGCAGTCAGCGGCATCACGGTGGGCCTGGCGGGCGCGCTCATCGGCGTACACGCATCGCTGGCCCTGAGCGCCATGGCGCTGCTGCTGTGCGTGGTGGCAATTGCCCGCTGGCAGGGTGCCGCGCGCTGACCCTGGCCGTGCCCTAGAAACTGGCGCGCAGGAACAGTTCCGGGCCTTTCACGGCCAGCTTCACCAAGCCGTTGTCCCCGCTGCCTTTCACTTCCAGGCGTGTCTGGGTGCTCTGGTAGCCCAGACCGACGGCGAAGTTGGGACGGACTCGAAACTGCAGGTCGGCGTGATAGTCACCCAGCGCCGCACTGACTGAACTGACATGCAGGCGCATATATTGGCCGCGCGCCGAGAAGGCGAAACGGCGCGAGATCCGCCAGCTGCCATCGAGTGCGAGCGTCGCGAACGGACCGGCACCACTGAAATCTTCGTATACGGCAGTCAGGCGGCCGGCGCCCTGCGCTACCCGGGCTTCCGCCTCGGCCTGCAACAGATGCAGCCCCAGGCCGGCACCGAGTTCAAAGCGCTGGCGGCGCAGGAATGAATAGGTGTACGTGAAATCGATCTGCCGCCAGTCAAAGCGCGAGTGCACGCTGTCAGCCGGCGTAAAGGTATTGCCGCCATAGACGATGTCGGTCTTGGGTGAGGCCACACCAGTACGGTTCAGTTCCCACATATCGACACGCAGGCGATTGCGATCGCGCAATCGAAACATCATCTCAACCCGCCCCTGGCGCGCCCGCGGCGTCAGGCGAAAATCATTCTCGACCGAAAAGGGCGTGCCAGTCGTGGCGCTGGCCGCATCGTCGACACGACCGTCGGTGCTTGCATTGCCAAGGAAGTAGCCGGCACGCACGGCAAACTGGTCGGTGACCGGGCTGGCGGGTTCCGGCGCGGTCGGCCGCTGCGCCTGGGCAATGCCCCCAGTGCAAGCCAGCACGATCAAAGCGCGGAACAGCAGGACACCAGGTGAGGTCGGCATGCGTACATGATCCCCCACTGCCCGCACCGGACGCCAGCGTCGCCGCACAGCGACGTCGCAGGCTGTGACGCGCTTCACTACCGGGCCTGCCGCTCTGGCCATGAAGCGCCGTGCGTCAGCGCTTCATCGCTTCGAAGAACTCGGCGTTGGTCTTGGTGTCCTTCATTTTGTCGAGCAGGAATTCGATCGCCGCCAGCTCGTCCATCGGATGCAGGAGCTTGCGCAGTATCCACATCTTCGCCAGTTCGGCCTGATCGGTGATCAACTCTTCCTTGCGGGTGCCCGAGCGGTTGATGTTGAACGCCGGGTAGACGCGCTTTTCAGCGATACGGCGATCGAGATGGATTTCGCTGTTGCCAGTACCTTTGAATTCCTCGTAGATGACATCGTCCATCTTCGAGCCGGTATCGATCAGCGCAGTGGCGAGGATGGTCAGCGAACCGCCCTCCTCGATGTTGCGTGCCGCGCCGAAGAAGCGCTTCGGGCGCTGCAGTGCGTTGGCATCGACACCACCGGTGAGCACCTTGCCGGAGCTCGGCACCACGGTGTTGTAGGCGCGCGCCAGCCGGGTGATGGAATCGAGCAGGATCACCACGTCTTTCTTGTGCTCGACCAGGCGCTTGGCCTTTTCGATCACCATCTCGGCCACCTGCACGTGGCGGGCGGCCGGCTCGTCGAAGGTCGAAGACACCACCTCGCCCTTGACGGTGCGCTGCATCTCGGTGACTTCTTCGGGCCGCTCGTCAATCAGCAGCACGATCAGGTAGACCTCGGGATGATTGGCGGTAATCGCCGTGGCGATGTTCTGCAGCAGCATGGTCTTGCCGGCCTTGGGCGGCGAGACGATCAGCCCGCGCTGACCCTTGCCGATCGGCGCGATCAGATCGATGGCGCGCGCGGTCAGATCTTCGGTGCTGCCAT
>JBAVRE010000335.1:0-2422 GCA_049694695.1 Steroidobacteraceae bacterium
GGGCAGCGCTGCGGCCGCGGCGGTATTGCAGGCCACCACCAGGCACTTGATGTCGCGCGCCACCAGCTCATCGGCGGCCTGAATCGCGTAGCGCACCACCGTGTGCGCGCTCTTGGTGCCGTAGGGCAGGCGCGCGGTGTCGCCGAGGTATAGAAAGGACTCCGCCGGCATGGCCGCGCACAGGGCACGCAGTACTGTCAGCCCGCCGACTCCGGAATCGAAGACGCCAATCGGTCGGGCGCGGACCGCAGCAGCGTCAGCGGCCGCAGCGCTCAAACTTCGGGCCGCATATGCGGAAACAGCAGCACATCGCGAATCGAAGCCGAGTCGGTCAACAGCATCACCAGGCGATCGACCCCCAGGCCGAGGCCAGCGGTGGGCGGCATGCCGTATTCGAGGGCGCGGATGTAGTCGGCGTCGTAGTGCATCGCCTCATCGTCGCCGGCCTCGTGACGCGCAACCTGCGCGCGAAAGCGCGCCGCCTGGTCCTCCGGATCGTTGAGCTCCGAAAAGCCGTTGGCCAGCTCACGCCCGGCGACGAAGAACTCGAAGCGATCGGTCAGAAACGGATCATTGTCATTGGCACGCGACAGCGGCGACACTTCGGCCGGATACGCATACACGAAGGTCGGTTCATCCAGGGTGTGCTCCGCGGTCTTCTCGAAGATCTCGATCTGCAATTTGCCGGCGCCATCACCACTCTTGCAGGGTATGCCCAGCTGCTCGCAGGCGGCGCGCAGGTACGGCAGGTCGCGCAGCCGGTCGCGCTGCAGTTGCGGATTCAATTCACAGATCAGCTCGGCAATCGTCACGCGGCGAAAGGGTTTGTTCAGATCGTAGTCGCGACCCTGGTAGCGCAGCGTGCGCGAACCGAGCAGCGCATCGCTCAGGCCGCGCAGCAGCCGTTCGATGAGCTCCATGAGTTCGCGATAGTCGCTGTACGCCCAGTACAGTTCGAGCATGGTGAATTCCGGGTTGTGCCGGGTCGAGAGCCCCTCGTTGCGGAAATTGCGATTGATCTCGTAGACCCGTTCCAGGCCGCCGACGATCAGCCGCTTGAGGTAGAGCTCCGGCGCGATGCGCAGGTACATCTGCTGATCGAGTGCGTTGTGATGGGTGACGAAGGGCCTGGCCGCCGCGCCACCGGGAATCGGCTGCATCATCGGCGTCTCGACCTCGAGAAAATCGAGCGCGTCGAGCGCATCGCGCAGATAACGCACGATGCGGGTGCGGGTGCGAAACAGCTCGCGGCTGGGCTCGTTCATCAAGAGATCGACGTAGCGCTGGCGGTAGCGGGTCTCGGTATCGGCCAGGCCGTGCCACTTGTCGGGCAGCGGCCGCAATGACTTGGTCAGCAGCCTGAGGCGCTCGACCCGCACCGACAGTTCGCCCGTCCTGGTGCGAAACAGCGGCCCTTCGGCGCCGAGGAAGTCGCCCACGTCGTAGTCCTTGAAAGCTTCATAAGGTGCACCCAGGGCCTCGAGCTGCAGGAACAGCTGCAGCGCACCGCTCCGGTCGGCAATCTTGGCGAAGCTCGCCTTGCCCATCACGCGCTTGAACATCATCCGCCCGCCGACTTTCACGCGCACCGGGTTGGCCTCAAACCAGGCGCTATCGTGCCCGGCGTAAGTGGCCAGCAGGTCGGCGGCCAGCGCATCGCGCCGGAAGTCATTGGGAAACGCCGGCCCGGCCGCGCGCAACTGCGCCAGCTTCGCGCGCCGCTCGGCGATCAGGTGATTTTCGTCTGGTGGTTCTTCGTTGCTCACAAACCCGCCTTGAGACTTGCTTCCATGAATTGATCCAGTGCGCCATCGAGCACCGAACCGGTGTTGCCCACTTCGACGCCGGTGCGCAGATCCTTGATGCGCGACTGATCGAGCACGTAGGAGCGGATCTGGTTGCCCCAGCTGACATCGGACTTGGTGTCTTCCAGCACCCGGGCCGCCGCATTGCGCTTGTTGACCTCGAGCTCATAGAGCTTGGCCTTGAGCATCTTCATGGCGGTGGCGCGATTCTTGTGCTGGCTGCGCTCGTTCTGGCAGGCGACCACGATGCCGCTGGGGGCGTGCGTGATGCGCACCGCCGACTCGGTCTTGTTGACGTGTTGTCCACCGGCGCCGCTGGAGCGGAACACATCGGTGCGCAGGTCGGCCGGATTGATGTCGATGGCGATGTCATCATCGACCTCCGGGGAGACGAACACCGAGGCGAACGAGGTGTGGCGCCGATTGCCGGAATCAAAGGGCGATTTGCGTACCAGGCGGTGCACGCCGGTCTCGGTGCGCAGCCAGCCGTAGGCGTATTCGCCGCGGATCTCAACGGTGGCGGATTTGAACCCCGCCACTTCGCCGGGGTTCGAATCGATCACCTCAGCCGTGAAGCCGCGCGCCACGGCCCATTTGAGATACATGCGCAGCAGCAT
>JBAVRE010000336.1:0-1622 GCA_049694695.1 Steroidobacteraceae bacterium
CAACCTGACCGATGTTGCCGCCGCGATCGGGCTGGGACAGCTGCGTTGTGTCGATGCATTCAACGCGCGGCGGCGGGAGCTGGCTGCGCGCTACTTCGCTCGATGGGATTCGTCGCTGGGCTTCGAACTCCCGCTGCCGGATCACGATCACAGCAACTGGCACATGTTCCAGCCATTGCTGCCGCGTGCGCTCGCGTCAAGGCGGGGCGAATTCATCGCGGCGATGAAGCAACGCGGCATCGGCATCGGCGTGCACTACCCTGCGATGCACCTGTTCACGCTGTTCCGCCAACGTGGGCATGCGCCTGGGGACTTCCCCGTTGCCGAGGACGTCGGTGCGCGCACGGTGAGCTTGCCGCTATTCCCGGACATGACCGATACCGACGTGGACCGGGTCTGCGCCGCCGTGGCCAACGCGCTCGACGAGCTGATGACTCCCGGATCATCAACATGAAGCTGCGCGAATCACTTCGGTTGGCTCCGACACCGTCGACAGCGCGGGCGAGCTCACCGATCCTGAGCGTCGTGATACCGGTCTACAACGAAGACGCCGGGCTGGCGGCGCTCTTTGCGCGCCTGTATCCGGCGCTGGATGCACTCGCGGTGGTGTACGAGGTTGTCTTTGTCAACGACGGGAGTCGCGATCGCTCCGCGGCATTGCTGGCTGAACAGTTCGAGCGGCGACCCGATGTCACCCGGGTGATTCTCCTCAATGGCAACTTCGGCCAGCATCGCGCGATTCTGGCGGGCTTCGAGCACTGCCGCGGCGAACGCATCGTCACGCTCGACGCCGATCTACAAAACCCGCCCGAAGACATCCACCTGCTGCTCGAGGCGATGGACCAGGGCCATGACTGTGTGGGATCGATCCGGCGCAACCGGCACGACTCCGCGTGGCGTCGCTGGGCCTCGGGCGCGATGAACCGGCTGCGGCGCCGCCTCACCGGCATCGTGATGACCGATCAGGGTTGCATGCTGCGCGCGTACAGCCGCCCCGTGGTGCAGCTGATCAACCAGTGCCACGAGATGAACACGTTCATCCCGGCCCTGGCCTACCAGTTCGCGAAACATCCTGCCGAGGTGGTGGTCGGCCACGAAGAACGCCACGCGGGCGAGTCGAAGTATTCGCTGTACAGCCTGATCCGGCTCAATTTCGACCTCGTGACGGGTTTCTCCGTGGTGCCACTGCAGGCGTTTTCGCTGCTCGGCATCGTGGTGTCACTGCTGTCGGGGCTGCTCTTCCTGCTGCTGGCTGGTCGGCGCATCTTGTTGGGGCCGGAGGAGGGTGGCCTGTTCACGCTGTTCGCGCTGCTGTTCCTGCTGGTGGGCCTGGCGCTGTTCGGCATCGGTCTGCTCGGCGAGTACGTCGGCCGCATGTACCAGGAGGTTCGCTCGCGGCCGCGCTATGTGATCGACGCGATCCTCGAACGCAAGCCATGGACGTGACCGGACGGGCAGTCAGCGCAATCGTCTTCGCGTATCACGATGTCGGCGTTCGTTGCCTGCGCGTGCTGCTCGACGCCGGCGTGCGCGTGCCGCTCGTCGTGACACACCGCGACGATCCGAAGGAAGACGTCTGGTTCGGCAGCGTGGAAGACGTAGCCACCGAACAGGGTCTGCCG
>JBAVRE010000337.1:0-2386 GCA_049694695.1 Steroidobacteraceae bacterium
GCGTTCGCCTGCGCGAGCACTTTTTCCACCACCGTGGGTGCGTCATCCCGCGGCGGCAGCCCGGAGAGCAGCGACGTGTCCGGTGTTAGCGCTACTGGTGCCTTGCCCAGCGGCGCCAGCCGCACAATCTGCGCCTTGAGCGCCGTGACCATCGAACTCTGCGGCAGATTGTTGGCGACGAACAGCGTCACGGCCGCCACCAGCAGCGCCAGGCCAGCCAGGCCGCTCGCGCCCAGGCGTCGCAGCCGATACGCGGATTCGGCCAGTGCACGGCCGGCGAAAGCCTGCACACGTGCCATCGGTTGGCTCGGCGTGGGGTGCGCCAGCGCGCCGGGTGGCGCGGTCGAAGGCAGCGGCGGCGGTGGAGCGGCGACAGAAGGTGGAGCAGCGACAGCCTGCGCACTGGCGCCAGTGTCGATTGCCGATTCAAGCGGCTCGATGCCGGAGCGCTGCGTCATCACGACGCGTCACTCCAGTCCGCCGAGAGCTGGAAACGCACCGGATGATCCTTATCGTCAGCCTTGATCTCATGACTGTCGAGCATCGGATAATGCAGCACCTGCGTCTTGCGCAGCCGCTGCACGTAGGCCAGCGCCAGCGCCAGGCTGCGCGCCTCGGCGGTCACCCGGACGCGATGCTTGGCGTGATCGGGTTCGATCGACAGCACGGCCACATCGCCACTCTTGTCGCTGCTGGCACTCTCAAGTTCGGCGAGCAGTTGCGACCAGGGCGTGACCAGCTCGCGTACCGTCTTCTCGGCATTCTGTGCACCCAGCCCCGCGACCGACTCGAGGCCGATGCTGTGTTGCTGTGCGCGCTGCAGCGCCGCGGTGCGCAGCTCCAGGCCGGCACGCTGCGTGCTGAGCGAATGCAGTTGCAGCATCACCAGTCCCAGGCCCAGGGCGCCTAGCGCCGCCAGCGCAATACCCACGGTTCCGCCGCGCGCGCGGCTGCCGGCAAAATCGAGTTCGAGTCGCGGCGCGCTCATGCCTGGTGCCTGCGCAGGAATTCCAGCTTGCCGGCGGTCGAGTCGCCAGCCCGCTCTTCCTCCAGCCAGATCAGTTCGGCGCCGCTCGGGCCGGCGGCAATGCGCAGGCCGGCCGGCGCATCGACATACACCCTGCCCTCCTGCGAGGAATTATTTGCCAGGCGCCCAAAGGTCTGGAGCCGCCGCAGTTCGACCGCCCAGTCGGCGCCGATGCGCACGCTGTGCACGCGATCCCAACCGCCGGGACCTAAGCGCGCGGCGGCCAGCGTGCCCTGCTCGATCGACACGAACCAGGCGCCGCCATCGGGCAGGCTGGCGCGCCAATGGTTGTAGGCGGAGATCAGCTGCGGCTGCAGTGACTTCAGCGGCAACTGATGGCGCGTGAGGATGAGCTGTAATTCTTCGATGAGCGCGGCCGGCACCGCACAGGCCACCTGGGCGGCTCCCGGGCGGCTGTCGCTGAGCGTAACGGTCCACTCACTGACGATCTCGCCATAAATGCCGGTGAGCACGTGACGCGCGTGGCTGAGGCGCTCGGCCTCACCGCTCAGCGCCGCGGCATAGGGCACTGTGGCGTAGCGCACCCAATGATCGGCGATCACGATGCGTACTGCCGCTTTTTGCCACTCGGGTTGTGCCAGCTTCGCATCGAGTGCCGCCAGCACCGCCGTCCAGTGACTGTCGCCGGCCACATCGTTGAGCCAACCGGCCTGCGCGACCTGTTGCGCTCGCACCCCGCGCGCCAGGCGCGTCAGCGACAGCTTATGCGGCGCGAGATAGATGCCGATTTCATCACGCCATAGTGGTGACACGATTCACCTCTTCGAGCGTGGTTTCGCCGCGGCGCGCGAGCTCGAGCGCGGACTGGCGGATCAGGCGCACGCCGGAACGCGCCGCCAGCTCCTTGAGCTGGCGCACTGGTGCACGCGAAATAATGGCCTCGCGCAGCTCATCGTTGAGCACCATCAGTTCGCCGACGGCCTTACGACCGCGATACCCGGTGCCACGGCAATGCTTGCAGCCGCGGCCGACGCGAAATTCGTAGGAGGCATGGGCAGCGATGCCCAACTGCGACTCTTCCAGCAGGCGGCGCGAAGGCACGTAGGAATCGGCGCACTGCTCACAGACGATACGCACCAGGCGCTGGGCGAGAATGGCGCTGAGCGCCGCGACAAAGCTGTAGGTATCGACTCCCATGTGCACGAAGCGGCCCATGACATCGAAGACATTGTTGGCGTGCACGGTGGTGAACACCAGATGCCCGGTGAGCGCCGACTGGATGGCGATCTGCGCGGTCTCCGGATCGCGGATTTCGCCGACCATGATCTTGTCCGGATCGTGACGCAGAATAGAACGCAGACCCCGCGCGAAGGTGAGCCCTTTCTTCTCATTGACCGG
>JBAVRE010000338.1:0-2904 GCA_049694695.1 Steroidobacteraceae bacterium
CGGCCAGGTTGCTGCCGGCTGCGGAAAGCGCCGACACCACGAACGAACCTTTGATCGTTGGCGTGCACAGGCCGCTGCGCAGGTCGATGCGCGCGGGATAGGCAGTGCCGTCATCCTCGATGATCAGGTCGATCGAGGCGCCGTCGGGTGTGAACGCGTAGGACGCTACGGCGCGATCAAGCGAGTCCGACAGCGCCCGGGGCTGGCCCCCCGTCACCGGCACCACTGCCAGGCGATCCTGACTATAGGCGTTGTACCTGGGTCCGATGCCCTGCAGGTAGGCGAGCAGTGTTCCGTCCGGGCTCCACGCGAGCTGCTGGCCGTTCGGCGCGTAGGCGCGCACCACCTGCCGCGCCGTTGCACCCGCGCTGGCCTCGATGACGTCAATATCTGCCATGCCGTCAGGATCGGGACCCTTCTCGCGGGTGCTGACAAATGCAATCTGGCGTCCGTCGGGAGACCAGCGTGGCAGATCCTCATTGCCGGCCGGATCACTCGTCAGGACTTCAATCGTCTTGCTCGCAACATCGAGCAAATAGAGATGGCGCCCATGGCCTACGCCCAGATAGCCGTCTTCGTCTTCCTTGAAATGCAGCGCATCGATGACAATGGGCTTCGGCCGCTTAGCAGCCTTGGCGGTGTTGGAGGCGTTGGCGCCAGCCGGCGGGCCGGTCTGCTCATCGCTCAGCGTCATTACCAGCGCGAGGCGCCGCCCATCAGGCGACCAGGCGTAGTCACCGATGTCGTCGCTTACGCTGGTGAGGGCCCGAGCCTCCCCGCCGCGGCGGTCCAGCAGCAGAAGCTGCTTATGCTCCGCTCCTGCGGGGGTTGAAATGAATGCGAGGTAATGACCGTCGGGGCTCCAACGGGGAGCACGCGTGTCTTTGGCCGGATTGCTGAGTTGAATATGCTGCCTGCCGTCCCAGCTCACCATCCAGACGGCGCTGCGCGGCTCATCGGCTTCGCGGTCGTTGGTCGTTACAACGTAGGCGACCCACTGGCCATCGGGTGCGACCTGTGGGTCGCTCAGGGTCTGGATATTATAGAAGTCGTCAGCGTTCAGGGTCCGGCGAGCTACTGCTGAGCCCGCAGCAACAGTCGCGCTGGCAGCAGCGCACAAAATGAACATTGCCGACAGCAATCGGGAAGTTTTCATAGAGCTTGAGTCCATTGGTGCTAATGCGTGCTCACGCCGGGCAGTTGCTGCAGCCAATTGACGACTTCGGCTGCGAGTGCGATGCGATGATCCTGAAAGCTGTGGTCGCTGGGCAACGTGACAGACCTGACCTCGCCTCCGGCGCTGGTCACTGCTGCAGCGAGCTTGCGATTTTCCTCGCCCAGCCCCCGGGAAGCGCCAATCACCAGCAATGGGCGGCGCGTCAGGCCCTTGGCCCAGGACTGAAAGTTCCAGTCGGTCCGGTGCGCGATGATTTCTTCGCCTATGCTTGTGGGTGTCGCCCCGTGCAGGGAATTTCCGAGGTCGTCAAACTCCCTGGAATAAAGCGCCACGCGCTCGGCGCCAGATACTTTGCCTAAGCTGTCGCCGGTCGCGCCTATATTCCAGGCATCGATCAGAACCACACCCAGCAGATCCGCATCGGTGCGGGCATGTGCTGCACTCGCGAATCCGCCCATGCTGTGACCACCAAGGACGATGCGCCGCGCGTCGATGCCGTATTTCCCCGCTATGTCGGCTCGACGCACGAACGCGACAGCGGAATCTGCATCCTCCAGCACGTGACGGATCGAAAACACGCCCGGGCTTCCCCAGGATCCCCGGTAATGCAGGGTCAGCACATTCCAGCCAGCGCGGCGGATGGCCTGGGCAAGATCCAGATTCTGTTCGTTGCCAGGAAAGCCGTGCAGCAGCACCATCGTTGGATGCAATCCCTCGCCACCTGCAATATAGAACAGGCCGTTCATGCCCAGCCCATGGCTGGGCACCAGCACCTGCGCCGAGCGCGGCGGATGAACCGGGTCTGGCGCCGGGTCGCTGATCACCGAAGCTGGAATCGGCCGGGTCTGATCACCGGCGTGCGCAGCGCCAAGGAACGACAGCGCCAACCACATCGCAAACAAGGATTTCATTTCATGCTCCGAGGCAGATCAAGGTATCAGAAGTATCTTGCCCATGGTCTCCCGGCTTTCGAGGGCGCGGTGGGCTTCCGCTGCGTCCCTGAGCGCCAGCTCCCTGTCGATCCGCACGGCCAGCCGGTCGCTGCCGAGCAGCTCGAACAGTTCCCCAGTCCGGCTCAGCAATTCAGTACGCGTCGCGACATAGTGAGCGAGTGTGGGACGCGTCAGGTACAGCGAGCCACCCTGATTGAGCACTTGCGGATTGAAAGGCGGAACCGGTCCGCTCGACTGGCCAAACAGCACCATGAGTCCGCGCGGCGCAAGGCACGCAAGGCTCTGTTCAAAAGTCACACTTCCTACGGAATCGTACACCACCTGAACACCGTGACTGTCAGTCAGGCGCCTGGTCTCGGCGACCAGGTCCTGCGTCGTGTACTGGATCAGGTGGTCGGCGCCGGCACCGCCGGCCATTTCCGCCTTCTGCTGCGTTGACACCGTGCCAATCACCCTTGCGCCGCGTAGTTTCGCAAGCTGGCACAGCAGCAGGCCGACGCCACCGGCAGCCGCGTGCACCAGACAGGTATCAAGCGACTTCAGTGGGTAGGTCGATGTCGAAAGATAGTGCGCGGTAAGGCCCTGCAACATGAGCGCTGCCGCCTGGCGGGTCGATACATTGTCCGGGAGCCGTACCGCTCTGTCGGCAGGCACCACCGCCCGCTCAGCGTAGGCGCCCATGACACCCTGATAGACGACCCGGTCGCCGACCCGGATATCAACTACCTCTGCGCCGACCTCGATCACGGTGCCGGCCGCTTCGGAGCCTGGCGT
>JBAVRE010000339.1:0-3143 GCA_049694695.1 Steroidobacteraceae bacterium
AGGCGGCGACGCCGAAGCGCACCTCCTTGCCCTCCATGTTGCCGGCCGCGTGCTCGAGCGGCAGGCCGGCCAGGGCCGGGTTGTGGCGCGACTCGGCGCCGTAGGCCACCGCGACGCCGGCCAGAAAAAGCACCGCCATGGCCGCGAAGAGGGCCCATCCCTGCTTGCTGTCCCGGGCCATGCGCCCGTACGTGTAGGTGAGGCCGGCCGGGATGAGGAAGATCAGCACCATCTGCACGAAGTTCGCGAGCGGTGTCGGGTTCTCGAAGGGATGCGCGGAATTGGCATTGAAAAACCCGCCACCATTGGTACCCAGCTGCTTGATCGCGATCTGGCTGGCAGAGGGGCCGAGCGGTACCACCTGGGCCGCCGCACTCGCGCTCGCGGTGAGTGCACTCGTCGTGTGCTCACGCGGGTCTAGCAGCTGGGCGCTGCGATAGGGTGCGAAGCTCTGCACCACGCCTTGCGAGACCAGCGCTATCGCCAGCAGCAGCGCGAGTGGCAGCAGGATGTAGAGGTTGCTGCGCAGGAAATCGACCCAGAAGTTGCCGAGGTGTGAGGCTTCACGGCGCACAAAACCGCGGATCACCGCTACCAGCACCGCCATCCCGGTCGCAGCCGAAAGGAAATTCTGTACACCCAGCCCCAGCATCTGCGTGGCATAACTCAGTGTGCTTTCGCCGGCGTAGCCCTGCCAGTTGGTGTTGGTGACGAAGCTCACCGCCGTGTTGAAGGCCGAGTCCGCGCCGACCGCTGGAAAATGTTGCGGGTTGAGCGGCAGGCGATCCTGCAATCGTTGCAGCAGGTAGACCAGCACAAAGCCGGTGAAATTGACTGCGAGTGCCGCGGCCGCGTAGCCGCGCCAGCTACTCTCCGCTCGCGGATCGATGCCGCACAGCCGGTAGATGGCGCGCTCCGGAGCCTGCAGGAGTGGTGTCAGCCAGGTACGCCGCCCCTGGTAGACGGCTGCCATGTAGGCACCGAGCGGCGCGACCAGCACCAGCAGCACCGTCAGGAACAGCGCGAGTTGCAACCCACCTGAGGCAGTCATTCGAAGTACTCCGGCTTCAGCAGGGCGACCAGCAGATAGATCCCGAGCAGCAGCGCGCCGATGAGGGCGAGGCGATCGAGCACGCTCATCGCCGCTCCATCAATGCGGCGCACAACCTGAGCAGCAGCCAGGTCGACAGTGCCAGTAACGCGCCCAGTCCTGCTACCCACCAATCCATGATCACTCCAGAGGTCCGCTTTCGGGTGTCACAATAGAGGTAGCGCGGTGAACGCCGTGTTAAGAAACGCATGGCGGGCACGGGCATGCGACACTCGCACACCACAACCCTATGAATCATGCGGACCAAACCCTGCCTGCCCTGGTAAGCAACGTGCTGCGCGCTGCGGCGCAGCGGCTTGCACCGGGCGAGACTGCCCGGCTCGATGCGCAACTGCTGCTCGCCCATGCCCTCGGGCGATCGCGCTCCTGGCTGCTGGCGCACGCGGAAGCAGCACTCGATGCGGAGGTCGAGCGCGAGTTCGCGGCACTGGTAGCGCGCCGTGCTGCCGGCGAGCCGCTTGCCTATATCGTCGGTTACCGTGAATTCTGGTCGCTGACGCTGCGGGTAACGCCCGCGGTGCTGGTGCCGCGCCCGGAAACGGAGCTGCTGGTCGAGCGCGCCCTGGCGTTGCTGCCCCCGACGGCCGCCGCGGTCGCCGACCTGGGCACCGGATCGGGCGCGATCGCCCTGGCGCTGGCGGTTGAACGGCCGTTGTGGCGCCTCACGGCCACGGATAAATCAGCCGCGGCGCTGGACGTAGCGGCCGGCAATGCCAGCGCCCTGGGCTTGAGCAATGTCAGGTTCGTCGCCGGCGACTGGCTGCAGCCGTTACAGGGCGAGCGCTACGCCCTGATCGCCAGCAATCCGCCTTATATCGGGGCGGGCGAGCCGGCGCTGGGCGCTCCGGCATTGCAGCATGAACCACAGCTGGCGCTGTGCAGCGGCGCCGGAGGCCTGGATGCGCTGGCCTTCATTATCGCCGCCGCCCCTGGCTGCCTGGAGCCGCAAGGCTGGCTGCTGCTGGAACACGGCGCCGCTCAGGCGCCCGCCGTGGCGAGTATGCTTGTGGCGCAGGGGTACGCTCACGTACGCTGCTACTCTGACCTGGCCGGACAGCCACGCGTCACCGAGGCACAAAAGGAATGAAACAGATGGTACGTTTTGAAACCACGCATGGCAGCTTCACGATCGAGCTGTTCGAACGCGATGCGCCCCTGTCGGTCGCCAATTTTCTGCAGTACGTCGATGACCTGCATTTCGACGCGACCATATTCCATCGCATCGTGCCGGGCTTCGTGATCCAGGGCGGCGGCATGAACGTCGATTTTTCGCAGAAGAAAACCCGCGCGCCGGTCAAGAACGAAGCGGCCAACGGCCTGCTCAACGAGCGCGGCACGCTCTCGATGGCGCGCACCGATTCCCCGCACAGCGCCACCTCGCAGTTTTTCGTCAATCTCAAGGATAACGATTTTCTCGACTACCGCCCGGGCCAGCATGGCTATGCCGTGTTCGGCCGCGTAGTCGAAGGCATGGACGTGGTCGACAAGATTGCCGCCGTGCGCACCGGCCGGCGCTCGGGCTACACCGATGCGCCCATGGAAGACGTGATCGTCACCACTGCCAGACGCGTAGCTGCTGCGAGCTGAAGGCGTGGGCAGGCGTGCGGGCGTCCTGCGCCGCGCCGGCCGGGTGCTGCTGTTGGGCCTGGCGGCCAGTTTCGGGCTCGCGCTGCTGCTGGTGCTCGCACTGCGCTGGCTCAACCCGCCGACCAGCGCCTTCATGATCGACGCGCGCCTCGAGGCGCTGTTCAGCGGCGCACATGACTACCGCACGCGCTATCGATGGGTCGATCTGGAAGACATCGCGCCGCAGGCGGCGCTGGCGGTGATCGCCGCGGAAGACCAGCAGTTTCCATTTCATGCCGGCTTCGACTTCAAGTCGATTCGCGAGGCGGTGCGCCACAATGCTCACAGCCGGCGCGTGCGCGGCGCCAGCACCATCTCGCAGCAGGTGGCGAAGAACCTGTTCCTGTGGTCGGGGCGCAGCTATGTGCGCAAGGGCCTGGAAGCGGGCTTCACACTGCTGATCGAA
>JBAVRE010000340.1:0-6145 GCA_049694695.1 Steroidobacteraceae bacterium
GATTTTCCCAATAGCGCCACCAGCAGTGGCGTGAGCAAGCGTTCGCTGCTGGATGTGGTGGCCACCTGGACGGTCTCGCCCAAATTGACGCTGGTCGGCAGCGCGGATTTCGATACCCAGGAAAAAGCCACCGCCAGCGGCGGGTCGGCCAGCTGGTGGGGTGCTGCAGCCTACGCCAACTACGCCATCAACGACTCGTGGCGTGCGTCGCTGCGCGCTGAGTACCTCGATGACAAGGACGGCTACGCCACCGGCGCGGTTGGCAAGCTGAAGGAAGGGACGCTGACCTTTGGCTATGCGCCCGCCAAGAGCATCGAGCTGCGCTTCGAGGGCCGCTACGACAAGTCCGACGTCACGGGTGCCGACGATCTCACGCAGGCGTGGGTGGAAGCACTGTACAAGTTCTAACGCCGGTGACCCACGGACTACTCGTAGATCGCGTAAATCTTGCGGCAGGGCTCAAGGACTTCCCAGGTGCCACGAAATCCGCTGGGAATGACAAAGCTATCGCCGGCGCGGTACAGGCGCGCCTCGCCCTGCTCCGGCGTGATGCGCACTGAGCCGGCAAGCAGGTGGCACAGCTCGTATTCGCTGTAGCTGACGCGCCATGCGCCTACGCCCGAGGCCCACTCACCGACGTGAAAACGAGCGTCGGCCGACGAGAGCACGTTCCAGATCTGCTGGCGCGGGTCGCCGCGCAGCAGGTTCTCTGCCGCCGGTGCGCTCTCGACCGCCGCCGGCAGGCTGCCAAAACTCACAATTTCCGCCACGAGCTGCTCCTGTTGAAATTCGGCCACGACAACCACCTGACGGGCGCCAGCCCCGCATGTCACACAGGGCCGAGGCCGTCACCGCAGTGACACAGGAGATTATGTTACTAAATTGTTGATTTCACTATTCCGTAACCATGCGGTCACGGAACTGCCATGCACTCCGTCCACGCTGGCCTGTAATCAGGGTGAGACAGGAACATACGCATGCTGAGTCTCCGTCATCCGCCCAAACAGGTACGCACGGCGTTTCTCTCCGACATACACCTGGGCGCCCGGGAATGTCGCGCCGACCTGCTGCTGGATTTCCTGCACAGCGTGCATATGGATGAGCTTTACCTGGTAGGCGATATCGTCGATATCTGGAGCCTGCGGCGCAGCTTCTACTGGCCGCAGCTGCACAACAACGTACTGCGCACAATCCTGGGCAAGGCCAAACATGGCACGCGCGTGATCTACGTGCCGGGCAATCACGATGAAGAACTGCGCGATATGGCGGGCATGATTTTCGGCAATCTGGAGGTGCAGCGCGAGTGCGTGCACATCACGGCGCAGGGGCAGCGCCTGCTGGTCCTGCACGGTGACGAGTTCGACGGCAGCGTCAAATGCAGCCGCTGGCTCGCCGCGCTCGGTTCCGGCGCCTACGATCTCACCCTGGGCCTGAACCGTGGCTTCAACAGGGTGCGTCACCTGTTTGGCTATCCCTACTGGTCGCTGGCGAGCTACCTCAAGTCACGGGTCGGCAATGCCAGGCGCTACGTACAGCGCTTCGAAGAGGCGGCGGCGCGCACGGCGCAGCGGCGCGGATTCGACGGCATCATCTGTGGACACATACACCGACCGATGTTCGCCGCGCTGCATGGCGTGCAGTACTGCAACACCGGCGACTGGGTGGAAAACTGCACGGCGCTTATTGAAGATCGCCAGGGCGCGCTGCAATTGTGGCAACGGGCCGACTGGTCGGTCGAGGCGAAAGCTATCTCCGGCCGACTACGGCGCGCCGCTTGAGGCCGCGACGCCGGTCACGGACGGCGAGCCCAACCAGCGGGGCGACCAGCAACAGCAGCAGCGAGCGTCCATCGAATGCGCCACCGCCACCTGACGATGCAGCGGTGGTCGTGCTGCCGCCGCTGCTCGCCGCGGCCTGCACATCGATGGCCACCGCGGCCGCGTCGGAACTGACACCCGCCTCGCTGACCCGATAGGTGAATTGATCGGCGCCCAGGTAACCGTTGGCAGGCGTATAGCTGAGCGCCGCGCCGCTCGGCGCCGTGAGTGTGCCGTGAGCGGGTTGTGCGACGATGGCATAACTCAAAGCGCTGCCGCTGGTATTGCTGGCAGCCAGGGTAATGTTGAGCGCCGTACCCGCATGGGCAGTGAACGACAGCGTCACGGCGCTCAGCTGATCGGGACAATGCCCGCCGGTCCAACCCAGATCGTAAAGCACGCAGACTGTGAGGTCCGTGTGGTTGCCGGTGCGCAGACTGTAGGTCGGCTCCATCAGCAGATCGGGCGTCGCGGTGTTGTCCCAGTGCGAAACCGATGAGCTCGCGTCGTAGATCGCGGGCGCATAGAGCAACAGATGGGCGCGACTGCTGAGGCCACTGATTTCGCGCCCCAGGTTGCTGTTGACGTTGGCTCCATTCCAGCTGAGTGCCGTGGCCGCGCCGCCACCCAGGCCCGACTGCGAGCTGGCGCGCTGCGCAGCGCTCATCTGTGGCCAGAACATGGCCGAGTTCTCGTCGTAGACGAACTGATCGAAGACGCCCAGCAACGGCGTGCCGCCACTGTCCGTGATACCCGCCCCGGACTGATCGACCAGCGACAGGAACCCGAGTCCGTGGCCGAGCTCGTGCAACACGACACCCAGCAGGTCGGCAACAAACGGGCCCTGAGCGCTGTGAGCACTCAGCTGATGATCGAAGCCATAGTAGAAACGACCGCCCTGCAGGCAAGTGGCATCGCCATTGATCGCGCTGTTGAACTGCGCGTTGATGTCCGTATCGCCGAATGGCGTGCCATTGGAATTTGTGCCGTGAATATTACTGCCGTGTAATGCATCCGCCAGGGCGGCCGGATAGAACACAGCCGGCAGCGGACTGCCGACAAAGTCATGAAAGATCCAGGTGGGTCCGGCCGAGCCCAGCACGCCACTGCTTGCGGAACAGGTCAAGGGATCAAAGCTCGCCTCGACCACGATGTTCACGTTGCTGGTGATCAGCAGACCCCAGAGACGCGCCGCCTCATTGAACACGTTGCGACGCGCTTGCCCGAGCGTGGTGGCATTGTTGCCGCCCATCGGCATGAAGACCGTGGGGTCGTTGAATCCCTCGCCCGCTGCATCGGTCACCTGGATGGTGATGGTCGCCGCATTGGCCTGGGTGGCGAGAGCGAAGCCCAGCGCCCCGAGCGCCATCAGTCTGGCGTGATACCTCACGGCTGCGCCGCCGGGCAATCGCTGCTGAATGATCCATCCGCCTGCAGACAGACGCTGATCGTATGGTAGAAACGGCGTGCCACCCGCACGCCGACCGTGCCGTCCGGCAGATGCACTTCATCAGCGTCGCGCGGCAATGCATTGACTGCAGGCGTAGCGCTGATTGCAGCCTGCTGAATTGATGCCACGGCGCCAGCGGGCACGCTCGCATCCGCCTGCAGGATCTGCCCCGTCTGCGGGTCTATCACGATGCGCTGTGCGGCGCCGGCAATTACCTGGCTGGTCGGGCTGACCATGGTGCCGGCGCGCCATTGAGCGCCCGCCAATGCGGCACAGCAGACAGCCAGCGGAAAGAAGCGCCACGCGCCTGGGTTCATGGGCAAAGCCCTGCAGAAAATCAGGCGCCCATCCTAGTCCTGCACGGGGCACCGACCCGTGACTGGTTTGGGATATTTGCTGCCTGCTGCCCTGACGGCAGCTGGTTTACATATTGCACCGCATCACGGCCTGCCTGCGCAGGGCCCTGCTCTACCGTCGTACGCCAACGCGTGCTAAATATGACGCCCCGCCAATCTGGTTGCCGTATCCATGCCCTCCTTCGATGTCGTCTCGAGCGTAGATACCCACGAACTCACCAACGCCGTAGATCAGGCCACGCGCGAACTGGAAAAGCGCTATGACTTTCGCGGCACCAATGCCCGTTTCGAGCTCGAGGGCTTCGTGGTAAAGCAGGTTGCCGCCAGCGAGTACCAGCTCGACCAGTTGCTCGATATCCTGCGCCTGCGACTGAGTGCGCGCGGCATCGATCCGCGCTGCATTGATCTTGGCGCGGTGGAGACCAATCTCGCCGGCTCGCGCCGCAGCATTACCATCAAGCAGGGCATCGAGCAGGCGGCGGCGAAGAAACTGGTGGCGAAGCTCAAAGAATCAAAGCTCAAGATCGAGGCGCAGATCAACGGCGACAAGCTGCGCGTCACCGGCAAGAAGCGCGACGATCTGCAGAGCGCGATGGCCCTGCTGCGCAAGATGGAGATCGATCTGCCGCTGCAGTTCGATAATTTTCGCGACTGAGCTGCGCTGCGCAGAATCTGATCTGACGGGCTCGGTCAGGTTTCATTCTATGCGGCCAGCGGTCAATGACCCTTGTCCTCCACGACGCTGTTACCACCATCGATGACGATGAGTTGCCCAGTCAGGTACGATGCGCCGGGCGAACACAGATACGCTACGCAGCTCGCGACCTCCTCCGGCGTGCCGCAGCGACCGATGGGCGTTGCAAGTCCGGCGCGCGCCCCGGACTCGGCTTGGGACCCCGTCGCGATCCACCCCGGCGCGACCGCGTTCACGGTTATGCCGTCGCGAGCAACTTCCAGACACAGCGCCCGCGTCAAGCCCAGCATCCCTGCCTTCGCTGCAGCGTAAGCGGCATCGTAAGCGATGCCAGTAACGGGGCCGGTGGTCGACGCCACGCTGACGATGCGGCCTGATTTACGCATTTTCATACCACGCAAGCAGGCGCGCGTGACGTAGAAAGCCGTCGTCAGATTGCGCTCCAGGGTGATCGCCCAGGTCGCCGTTGTCATATCCTCCAGCGGGCCGGTCGGGTCAGAGACGCCGAGCGATGCCATGCCGGCGTTGTTGACCAGTATCCCGACATCGCCAACCTCAGCAACCAGTGCAGACACTCGCTCGGGATCAGTAAGATCTGCCGCGAATCCAAGCGCATCGATGCCATCCGCCCTGAGTTCGCGGGCGCGATCCTCGATACGCGCGCTCGTGGAGGTGATCGCAATGCGGTGACCCGCGTGCCCAAGCGCCCTGGCGATGGCAAAACCGATGCCTGTTGGGCTGCCGGCTCCGGTTACCAGGGCAATAGACTGTCGTCTCGAATCGCTCATTTTATTTCACTCAGGTTGCAAAGGAATGGCCCGCGATCGCGCCCTCTAGTAGCACGTGGTTTTCGTAGGCGCCCAAGTGAGCGACTGTCCGTGAGGACTCCCGGCCACAGGCGCCGAGAATACCGCAAGGAACTGCCATGGCAGTTACCTGTATGTTTCGCAACTGGGCACCTGACGTCCCACTTCGAACAGCCAGGTCCAAGACCGCTGTACGGCAGCAATTGTATCCGGGTGCATGCCCGCCATCGTGACACTGCGCTTCAGAGTCTCACCGACAACTCGACACCAAGGTATCTGCGGAAGTCGCGCGGGATTGTATTGGCGATGGCGCCTCCGCCGGCAGCACCCTGCCCAATGACATTCGAGACGTACTGCCTGTCGAAAGCGTTCCTCACAAACACCGACGCCTCGTAGCGGCCGCCCGCAAACGACGCGCCGAGCTTGAAGTCAGCGATGCCATAGGCCCGCTGCTTGAAGCGTGGATCCTGGTCGTAGGCAAACTGGACGTCGTCCTGCCAACGGAAATTTATCTGCCCGTAAACCTCGGACCTCGCGGACAGCGGCTGCGCGTACCGCGCCAGGACCGTGTAGCGCAGATCCGGTGCGTTGACGAACGATCCCGTACGCAGGTCCTGGCGGCCACCTATGCAACCGAGCGCGGCCGTCTGGCCCGCGTAGCAAGGACCGGTATTGAAGTCGTATCCCGCGTCGAGATACGTCATCCCTCCAGTGATCGAGAGCCGTTCGGATGGCGCGTAGGCCAGCTCGAGTTCGACACCGTCCGTGTGGACGTCGCCGGCATTGGTGACGACAATAATGCCGAGCGCCGGGTCGAAAGCCTGTTGCTGGTAGTGCTCGAACCTCGTCAGGAAACCGGTGAGGTTCAGCGTGAGCCGATTGCCCAACCACTGCGAGCGCAGGCCAATCTCCCACAATTGTGAGGTCTCTGCATCGAGGGGCTGCGCGGCAAAGATGACCGGTGAAAGTACCGCAGAGTTGAATACGCCCTCGCTCTTGTAACCCGTCGAAAAGCTCACGTA
>JBAVRE010000341.1:0-7222 GCA_049694695.1 Steroidobacteraceae bacterium
GTGCCGAAGCCGTCGGTCCAATCGAAACGAGCGGCCGCCTTCACAATCGTCGCGTTATCCGAGTATTCGGCCGCCACGGGTCCAAACGAGCCGAGGCCATTGAATGGACTCGGCAGCGGACGGAAGAAGTCGAGATTCTGCTTCTCAGCAATGAAGCGGGCGCCTGCGGTGAGCGTCAATCGATCGACGGGGCGAAAGTTCGCCTGCCCGTAGGCCGAGAGGTTCCGCGTCTTGATCGTGGAGTCGGCAACGAGCGCCAGTTCCGAGCCCGGCGGGGCCTGAACCGTGCCGTCGGGATTGATGGCCGTGATGAGGTTGATCCGCGTGCCGCGGCGGTTGAGAGTCTGATCTACATTGGTGTCGAAATAAAATAGTCCGAGCACATAGTCTGCCCGCTTGAATATCGGGGAGACAATGCGCAGCTCGTGCGACAGCTGCTTCGCGTCGGTCGTATTGAAGTTCGAGGTGACGATGTGCGCGGGCGTGTTGTCGACGTCGAAGTCCCCTGCGGCCGTCCACTCACGGGCAGCACCGATGTAGGTCAGCGAGTGGTCACCAAGCCCGATGGTGGTGGTGAGCGAGGCTCCGTAGTTCTCCTGATCCGCAAAGACGCTCGTGCCCCCCAGCGAGACCAGGTCATTCAGCGCTCCGACGGCAATGCCCGTGCGTGGCACGATGGGATTGGTGCTGGCCACCCGCACCGGCAGCGCACAACAGGTCGAATCAAAACGCTGGCCGTCCACACTCAGCAGCAGATCGACGGAGTCGCTTGGTCGCCATTGGAGCTTGCCGCGGAAACCATAGGCCGCGACGTCGTTATAGGTCGCGCCCGTCGCGGCATCTTTCACGACGCCGTCGTTTTTCCGATAGAACGCGGTCAGACGGAAAGCGGTTGACTGCGACAACGGTGCAGAAATCACGCTGTTCACCCGGTGCTCGTGGTCTGCGGCGACGAGCACTTTCGAACTGGCTTCGAGCCCTTTGAAATTGGGATTCTTGGTAACGAAAGCGATCGCGCCTGCCGAGGAGTTCTTGCCGAATAGCGTTCCCTGCGGTCCGCGCAGCACCTCGACGCGCTCCAGATCGCCCAGATCGTTGAAGAACGATCCCTGGTGAGCCAGAACGACGCCGTCAACGACAGTAGAGACGCTCGCCTCTATACCCGCCGCGAATACATCCGTGCCGATGCCGCGAATGCGAATGGAGCTGTCGCGAAGCTCGCGGCCGGTATTGAAAGAAACGCTCGGAACCACCGAGCTGAGATCCGCAATGCCGAGCGCGTCGATCCGATCGAAGTTCGCGCCGCTCACTACGGACGCGGCCAGCGGGACGCGCTGGACGTTTTCTGCGCGTTTTTGTGCCGTGACCACAACCTCTTCGAGACTGAGTTCGGCCGCGCCAACCACGGGCCCCACCGCAAGCATCCCGACCATTGCAGCGCAGCCCGCAAACCGGCACTTGAGCATTACGGACATCGCCCTCTCCAAGAGTCACGTGATCCCCGGCCTGGGTACGCGCCGAGTCTGACAGGAAGTGTGTACTGAAATCAGCCGGGAAGGCCACGATCACCTCGTCAGGGCGAGGCTGCGCTAGTCCGTTGAATAGCGCAGCCTGCCGTTAAAGTTGCCGCTGCCGCTACAGCTTGCGCAGGTACGCCAACAACGCCGCTCGTTCTTCCGGCGTAGGCGGGCGGTCGAAATGCACTCCGTCCGTGGACAGGGCCGGCGGAACGACACCGGGCGCGGCGTTCACCCGCACGCGCTTGAAGAACTCCATGTAGTGATCAACCACGTCCTCCAGCGTGTCGGCGCTGTTGTTATGGAAGTACGGCGCCGTGTGCCTGATCCCCCGCAGGCCGGGAATGTCCAGCTTGTTCCAGTCGTCGAAGGCGGGCGCTCCCACGCCTGCGAATCCCGTCAGCAAGGCGCGCCCCGGATCGGAGCTGGTTCGCCGGATCTTGGCGCCCGTCGGCAGCGTGATCTCGTACGTCCGCGCGTTGCGCGCCAGGCGTGGTGGGCAGGGTTTGAAACTGAAGCGCGCGGGCGTGACGATATCGACTGGCCGCGGACACTGCGAGGCGATGTCATGGTAGCGGATGACGGGGGCTTGCGGGGTGGATTGCCCGGGACCAGCGTGACACTGCGCACAGGCGCGTACAAACACGACTTTGCCCTGTTGTTCTAGCGCGTTGAGCAGCGGATCCGGGTCGGGCAAGGGCAGCACGCCAGCGCTCACCGCGTTAGAAAGCGCACGCACGCGTGGGCTTGAGAACAGCACACGCTGGAATGAGCTCAGGTCGTCCAACAAGCCTTGCGCCGGCGGGTTTTGAATTTCGGCGTGAACCAGCAGCGCGCCGAACGCCTGGTCCTGAAGCGTGGTGAAGCGCCCATCCAGTTGGTACCCACCCGAGCGATTCGGGTCCCGTGGCCACGGATTGACGCCGTCCGGACCGGTCAGCTTGACGTTCAGGACGCTTGGCACCATCCGCCAGACGTCGACGTGGGTTTCACTCGAGGCTAAGTTGGTCACCGGATCGATCAGCTTCATGTTCGGTGGCAGCGCGAAGGTTATGCGGATCAAGCCATTCTCGCGCAGATTGCTGAAGTCGGTTGCATTGACCCCGTTAATGTGGAAGTCGTCGGCGTCTATCGGCCTGAATAGCGGGTCGTCGGCTGCAGGGTTCCATGCGCGCCGCCACTGCAGACGCTGGAACCTCGTCTCCGCGCTTGCGGGGGAAAGCTGAAAGCGGTCGGACGGCATGTGGCAGTCGGCACAAGCGCGGCCGTTGCCGTCCAGTGTATGCAAGTCGCGATCGACAAAAGCGTTCAACCCACGAAATACTGCAGCGCAAGACTCGCCACTACACTGGTCGTCAGACCCTTCGCTGGTCGCCGGCGTGTCGGCCCAAACCAGGGGGCTTGCCAGCGATAAATAAATAAGGAACATTCGAACGGCAATGCGTATCAAGTTCATCAGTTTTCTCCCAGTTAGCCTCAGTTGACTCGACGGGTGACGCTCTGCGTACACTCACCCACCCTCGGATGTGACTGTGGACCGGAATCCATGTAAGAATCGTTGGCCGATCACTGAAGAGTTGTGATTTGTTCTGATTCCCAGGTTCCTATCGCCCATGATCCTCAGCCGCGTGCTTTACGAATTTGGGGATTTCACTCTGGACCTGGGCCAGCAGGTTTTGCTGCGCCGTGACGCCGGGGAAACCATCCCGCTCACCGGCAAGGTGTTCGATACGCTGGTTTATCTCGTGGAGCATGCGGGCGAGCCACTCGACAAGGACGTGCTGCTACAGGCGATATGGCCGGGCTTGATCGTCGAGGAAAACAGCCTCACACAGAACATTTCAACGCTGCGCCAGGTACTGGGTGAAGCGCGCGGCGAGAATCGCTACATTGCGACCATTTCCCGCAAGGGCTATCGGTTTGTCGCCAAGGTCACGCGGCGCGATGAGCTTGCTCGGTCAGATGCCGCTGCGGTGGGCGCCGCGGCGACGCCTGCCCCCACGCGCGGACGAATCGGGCCGGTCCCCATGGCCGCAGGGGTGCTGACTGTTGTCATTGCCGTGATCGCGTTTTCTTTCATCCCAACCGGGCCCCTGAAACCTGCCCACGTCGCAGGCCAGACCCTGGCTATTCTTCCCTTCAAGCCGCTACTGCCCGCCGAAAGCAACGAATCCCTCGAATTGGGCATGACGGAATCGCTGATCTCCAGTCTGGGTCAACACAGTCCGCAACCGATCAGCCCGCTCAGCTCGGTGCGCCGCTACGCCGCACTCGACCAGGATGCGGTTGCAGCCGGTCGCGAACTGGGCGTTGACGCCGTGCTGGACGGTTCGTTGCAGCGCCGTGGTGATCGTCTGCGGGTGTCGGTGCACTTGTTACGCGTTAGCGACGGGCAGCAACTCTGGGCGCAGAGCTTCGACCAGGCGTTCACGACAATCTTCGATGTGCAGGACGTCATCGCCGCGAGGGTAGCGCAGGCCCTATCAGTGCGTTGGGTCGGGAGCGGGTCAAAGCGCGGCGCTCCGTACACCCAGGATCCGGAAGCGTACGCGCTCTACGCGAGCGGCCAATTCGCCTGGACGCGGCAGACCGAACCGAGCCAGCTGCAGGCGATCGCGTTCTTCGAGCAAGCCATTGCGCGGGATCCAAACTACGCGCTCGCCTACGCGGGTCTTGCCGACAGTTACGCTGTGCTTGGCGTTTTCGGCATGCGCGCTCCGAATGAAGTGTTTCCCAGGGCACGCCGTGCAGTCGAAAAGGCTCTGTCAATCGATCCGGATCTCGCGGCGGCACACTCGGCATTGGGGCACATCAAGATGCAGTACGAGTACGATTGGGAGGGTGCCGCCCGCGAGTATGCGCGCGCGATCCAGCTCGATTCCTCGCTGGCGGTGACCTATCAACGGCGTGGACGTTTGTACGCGTTGCAGGGCGACATCGATCGCGGTGTGGCGGAAGCGGAGCGGGCGCAACAGCTCGAGCCACTGTGGCTTGGGCCAAGGGCTGCTGCTGCCGGCTTCCTCTACAATGCAAAGCGCTACGATGAGTCGATCCGGATCGTTGAGCAAGCTCTCGCGCTCGACGATCGTGCGGACGGTGCGCGCAGCGTGTTGATTCGCGATCTCATCGGCAAGGGAGACTATGAGCGCGCACTCAGGGAAATCGACAAGCGCCCGATCCAGTCACCCGGCAGCAACGCCTTCCGTGCGCAAGCACTCGCACTTTCGGGGCGACGGCAAGAAGCGCTTACCGAGCTGGACCGTGTTCTCAAGCTGTCCAGGCAGCGCTACGTCGCCGCGTACGATATTGCCTTGATTTACGTCGCTCTCGCGGATACTGAGAACGCGTTTCTATGGCTCGAACGCGCCATAGAGGATCGATCGACGCTGATCAATTTCCTCGCGCAAGAACCGATGCTCGACGCGTTACACGCTGACCCGAGGTTTGTTGCGCTGGTTCGGCGTATTGGCATCTATCAACGCGCCCTGCGGCCCGCTCCGCCGTAAGCCCCCAAGGTCGGGGCGCCGGGAAGAACCACTAGTCCCTATCGTCGCGGCCGGGCAACCGGCTGACAGTCAAACCGCAACGCAATTTCGCGCGCAGCCACGCCAATATGTCTAGCGCGGACGACCGCCGCCAAAGCCTGATGGAGGCCGGTAAGGGTCGCTCATTGACCCATACCCGGCATTCGCGAACGACCGGAACCCGGCAGTCAATTTACAGTGCCTAAAAGTCTGTGACCAAGCTTGTACCTTTCAAGCAGCGAGCTGCAGCTTCGGTTGCAGTCCGGCTCGGGCCGCCAGGCGCACAAGCAGATCTAAACTGAACTGATTAATTTTCCCGCGCTTGATGTCTGATATCCGCGCCTGTGTAACTCCCAGAGCTTTCGCAGCCCCGACTTGAGTCATACCGGATCCAGCCAGCCAACGACCAAGTCCTTGCAGCAAAGTTGAGCGGATTTCCAGCTCGGCTGCCTCGGACTCCGAAAATAAATCGCGAAAAACGCTGCGCCCGGCTGGCGTCACATGTCGCGGCCCGTGAATGTTCCGAGGCGTCTTCTTCATGAGGAGTCTCCAGGTAGAGCCTTAAACCGCAGCTTCGCCAATCGAATGTCCTTGCGGCTCGTCTTTTGGGTTTTCTTCTGAAAGCAATGCAGCACGTAAACACCCTTGGGCAGCGTGGCTATGTAAACAACGCGAAAGGCTCCCGATGATTCTCTGATGCGAAGCTCTCGTACGCCCTGACCGATGGTATCTAGCGGTTTCCAATCCTCAGGTTCAACGCCGCGCTGCACCTTATCCAGCCGGTATCCCGCCTGACGGCGAGCATCCGCAGGGAAGGCCCGCAAATCCTCCCGACTGCTGCCCATCCAGATTACGGCCTTCATACGTCACTATGCCAGAACGCGCATAACTATGCAATATCTCGCATGGCCGCCCATCTGCGGAATTAAGGGCAATTTGGAAGTTGTGACCCGACGGCTACGCTCGTCAGCACCAGCTTTGTGGCAGCGAACACCACGTGCCCCATAGTGCTATGTTTTGCGGGTTTGGGCCGAAACAGTCTTGTCAAAATTTGCCTGTGCTTCGTTAACAGCCTGCACGTACCCCTTTGGGTCGATGAATGCGGCCTCTCCCTCGGTTTGCATCCGTTTCAGCTTTGGAAGCAGATCGAAGTAGATCCCATGGGCTCCAAGAAAGATGTCGCACGGGAGTGCGCGCAGCGTAGCGAATGTCTTGTGGAAATCTTCCTTGATTCCTGGGTAGGACCCTGGCAGTCCCGTTGTATCGAATAGGCGGTACTGCGAAAGCGACCGCCAACCGCCAACGATGACAACGTTGCGCAAGCGGCCTGCGGGATTACTTGATATGTGGGTGCGAAATGTCCAGGCAGTACAGCCGCGAGTATGCCCGCCGGTGCGATGCGCCGTAAGAGTTACGCCGCCGAGGACCACGGTATCCCCGTCATGGAGCACTCGGTCTACGCGAGCGGGCGGGAAGGTTTCAATCCCGTCGGTTCCGAACGCAAAGTCATTGCGCCCGCCGCTGCGCACAACATCGACGTCTCCTTCCATAACCATGTCACGCGCGGAGGTATCCTTGAGCATCTCTGCTGCGCCTCCAATGTGATCAGAGTGTGCGTGGCTATTGAGGAGAATCTTTGTACCCTTCCATGAGAACCCGAGCTTCTCAACGCTTGCGCGGATCAAAGGCGGCGAGCTTGCAAGGTTCGCGTTGATCAAGATGTTTCCCGCCGCAGTCGTGATCAAGTAGGCCGCCAAGTCGCGACTCCCTACGTAGTAAAGGTTGTCGGCGATTTGGAACGGGGAAAGCGGAGTTGTCCAGTCAGGATGGTCCGTTGCTTTCGCTTGCAGGCTGGTAAGACAGAGGCATAGGGATACAAATAGCGTGCGCAAATAGCGAGACATAGCCAATCCTTGAAAGCGCCAATTGGCAGCGTCTGCCCTGATAGAGGCGTAGTTCACAATTCTACCTGCGAAAGTGAATTACGGCTTCGAGGCGGTCACTTCAGGGAGTCGAATGGCTCCAGTGGGGCCGACAACTGCCTGATTGTGCTCCTAGTTCCGGCCGTTCGGGATTCCTTGCTACGGTCGACCGTCCAATGGGTCAAGTTGACCCGGAGCCGCCGTTCGCCACGGGCAGCCATTGGGAAGTGAAAAGTTTGAACCATTTAGGATAAGGTGT
>JBAVRE010000342.1:0-1917 GCA_049694695.1 Steroidobacteraceae bacterium
AGATAGGCGCCATCCTGCCCGGTGATGCCGGTAATCAATGCTGTTTTGCTCAAGCGACAACCCCTGGGGCGAAAATCCCGATTTTACACGCCAATCGCGGCCTGGCTCTGTAAAGTACTGCTGCCGGAGGCAGCGCGCGTTAGCAGCTGCCCGGCGGCCTGGTAGCGGATAACTTGCAGTGGCGGTGCGATGGACATTTTTGGCAGACTTTTCAGCGTCTGTGGAGCCTTGTTGTGCCTGCTGGCGCTGGCCGCCTGTAGCACAGATCGGGCAGTAGGCACCAGGCCCACGGCCAGGCCGTCGGCGCCAGTATCGTCGCCGGAAGTGCCTTTGACCACGGTTGAGTCGTCCCTGCGGACGGAATTGGCGGCCACGGCAGCCGTAATCGACAGCGGCAACGAAACGCTGCTATTGCGCTACCCCATCCGGCTGGCCTTTGCGGCCGACCAGAGTGCGCTGCGACCCGCCTTTACGGTGCTGCTTGAGCGGCTGCTGCGCGTACTCCGTAGCTATGATCGCATAGCTGTAAAAGTTGCCGTGTACACAGACGCCATCGGCAGCGAGAAATTCAATGAAGCGCAGTCGCTGCAGCGTGGCGAGGTGATTGTCACCTGGTTGCGGGAGCGGGGAATTGCAGCGCGGCGGCTTGGCGTGCGCGCTGGCGGCGAAAGCGCGCCGGTCAAGGCAGAAAACTCGCCCGAGGGGCGCGATCTGAACCGCCGGGTGGAAATCTCCTTCAGCGTTTTGTCTTCGTGAGTCGAATCCATTAGGCTCATCTGTATCCCAGGAAACTCAGGGCACTGCGGCGCATGAAAGTCACTATTTTCGGTTCTGGCTATGTGGGTCTGGTTACCGGCGCCTGCCTGGCCGAGGCGGGCAATCACGTGCTGTGCGTCGACATCGACGCTGGCAAGGTGGCGCGCCTCAATGCCGGTGAAGTGCCGATACACGAGCCGGGGCTCGATGCGTTGATCCAGCGCAATCGCGACAGCGGCCGCCTGGAGTTCACTACCGATGCGGCGCGGGGCGTCGATCACGGACTGTTCCAGCTCATCGCCGTGGGCACGCCGCCCGACGAAGATGGTTCGGCCGATCTGCGGCATGTGGTGGCGGTGGCGCGCACCATCGGTGAGAGCCTGCAGCGCTATGCTGTCGTGGTCACCAAATCGACCGTGCCGGTGGGCACCGCCGATAGAGTACGCGCCGAAGTGGCCGCGGCGCTGGCGCGGCGCCAATCTGGCGTTGAGTTCGATGTCGTTTCCAATCCGGAGTTTCTCAAGGAAGGGGCCGCCATTCAGGATTTCATGAAGCCTGATCGCGTGGTGGTTGGCACCGATGGTCCGCGCACCACGGAACTGATGCGGGCGCTGTATGAGCCCTTTACGCGCAATCACGATCGCCTCATCGTCATGGATATCCGCTCCGCCGAGCTGACCAAGTACGCCGCCAATGCCATGCTGGCCACCAAGATCAGCTTCATGAACGAACTCGCCGGGCTGGCCGAGCGCGTCGGCGCCGACATTGAGCGGGTGCGCGTCGGCATCGGCTCCGATCCACGCATCGGCTATGGTTTCATCTATCCCGGCACCGGTTACGGTGGCTCGTGTTTCCCCAAGGACGTCAAGGCGCTGATACGCTCGGCCCGCGACGTCAAGCATGTCACGCCGATCCTCAATGCCGTCGAGCAGGTGAATGAGCTGCAGAAATCCATTCTGGTGCGCAAGCTCAAGGTTCTGGTCGGCGGGCAGCTGGCAGGACTCAAGGTGGCGCTCTGGGGTCTGGCCTTCAAGCCCAACACCGATGACATGCGCGAGGCGCCCAGGCGGGTAATCATCGACGCGCTGCTGGCGGCAGGCGCCAGCGTGCGCGCCTACGATCCGATCGCCATGGATGAGGCGCGGCGCCTGTACGCCGGTC
>JBAVRE010000343.1:0-2418 GCA_049694695.1 Steroidobacteraceae bacterium
CGGCAAAGCTGGCCACATTCGACGAGTCGGCGATCGTGCGGGCAGTGGGTTCGCTGCCCACCAAGGATCGCACTGAAGTACTGAAATCACTCCGTGCTTTCGTTGGCGGTTCCTGAGCTGCATTGCACCAGCAGGCCGGAGCTTGCGGGAGCTTTGCGGGAGTCAGTAATGCTTCGTTGTGATCATTGGTGACATTTGCAAGGATGGTCGCCGCGTCCGACGCTGTCGCCACGATGGAGTAAATCTATGCGCCTGCGAGTCCTGGTCGCTTCACTATTGATTGCGGGTGTCATGGCCGGCGCCGGACAGGCCCATTCCCAGCCGCTCCCGGCTTCGCCGCCTACTTTCGATGTCGCGATGGAGGAGGTCTCGATCCCCATGCGCGACGGCGTGCGGCTCGCGGCCGACGTGTGGCGGCCGAAGGGCAAGGGTGCGAACGGGCGCTTTCCGGTGCTGCTCGAGTATCTGCCCTACCGCAAGACTGAGTCGCGCGGTGATCGCTATCCCCTGTACGCCTATTTCGTGCGCCGCGGCTACGTGGTCGCGCGGGTTGACATCCGCGGCACCGGCAACAGCGAAGGCACGCTGATCCCCTACGAATACAGCGATATCGAGAACCAGGACGGCGATGCCGTGATCGCCTGGCTGGCGAAGCAGCCGTTCGCCAACGGCAGGGTGGGCATGTTCGGCATCTCCTGGGGCGGTTTCAACTCCATCCACATGGCGATGCGCCGTCCGCCGGCGTTGAAGGCGATCATCGCCGTCGATGCAACCGATGATCTCTACCAGGACGACGTGCACTTCATGGACGGCATCATGCACGTCGACTCCTGGGAGATGAGTCAGGATCTGGCGAACGCGATGCCCGGCGCACCGGAGTTCCGCATCGACGAGCAGTATTTCACCGACCGCTTCGATCGCCCGCCGTGGGGGCTCACCTACAAGCGCCAGCAGCGTGACGGGCCGTTCTGGGATCGCACCACGCTCAAGGCGCGCTATGAGGCCATCCAGGTGCCGACATTGATGATCGGGGGCTGGTACGACGGTTATCGCGACAGCGTGCCGCGCATGCTCGAACACCTGAAGGCGCCGGCGAAGGCCATTGTCGGTGCGTGGAATCACACCTTTCCGCACGAGCCTTACCCTAAACCGGGTTTCGAGTTCCGCCACGAGGCCGTGCGCTGGTTCGACCGCTGGCTCAAGGACCGCGACACCGGGATCATGGACGAGCCACGCCTGGCCGTGTACGTGCGCGACTGGCATCCGCCCGGTCCGTACCTCGACACGGCGCCCGGCGCGTGGCGTTATGAAGAAGGCTGGCCGATCGAACGCGTGCGCGAGCAGCGCATGTATCCGCGCGCGGACCGGGTGCTCGCCGACGGCGCGCCCAATGCCGACAGCCTTGCTCTGCGCTACGTGCCCACCAGCGGCGTGGAAGCCGGCGGGCCGGTGATGTGGTTCGGGGACGTCGCGCCCGATCAACGCCCGAGCGATGCCTACAGCCTGACTTTTGATTCCGCGCCGCTCGCGGCTGCGCTCGAGATCCTGGGTCTGCCGCTGGCACGGTTGGCGGTGTCGGCCGATGCCCCGCAGGCCAATTGGATGGCGCGTCTCGAAGATGTCGCAGCGGATGGCACGACCACGCTCGTGGCTTCGGCCGCACAGAACGGTGCGCATCGCGAGTCGGCGCGCGAGCCCAGGGCGCTCGTGCCCGGCGAGCGCTTTGCGCTCGACATCGAAATGCATTTCACCTCGTGGGTGTTTCCGGCCGGCCATCGACTGCGCTTCGCCGTGAGCAATGCTCAATGGCCCATGCTGTGGCCGACGCCGTATGCGATGACGACGCGCCTGTACCTGGGAGCGGATGCCACGCAGTTGGTGCTGCCGGTCGTGCCCGAGGCCAAACGCCCCGTGCCCAGCTACCAGCCTATCGACGCGCACGAGGATGCGCTGCCAGGATTCGGATCCATCGATATCGGCACGCCCTCAGGCTATGGCGAGATTTCCACAGTGGAGCGCAATCCCCGCACCGGCGCGGCCAAAGTGGTGGCCACCAACAACAGTGCTCATCGGTACCCATGGGGTGAGCAGTATGAGACGGAGGTGATCACGCATGAATCCAACGATAATCACCCGGAAACGACCTCGGTTCGCGGTGAGTACAGTACGACCGTAAAACTCAAGGACCGTACCCTTCGCTGGGAGAGCACGGTGGTGTGGCGCAGCGATCGGGAGAACTTCTACTACACCGGGACCCGGCGGCTGCTCAAGGATGGCGTGCTGGTGCGCACGAAGTCGTGGGAGGATGCCATTGCCCGGGATCATCAATAGGCGTGCATGTTTCATAAGACGCTTCGATGCCGCCGGAAATATACGGTTACGCGGGATCGTCACGTAATATAGCGGGACAGCTTGCAG
>JBAVRE010000344.1:0-4735 GCA_049694695.1 Steroidobacteraceae bacterium
GCGCGGGTCCGCGCCAGCTGCGCGCGCAGCATGCGCGCCACGCGGCGCGCCGCCAGGGCGCTGTCTGCGCCGGCGTCGATGGCGCTGCGCAGCGAGAGCGGCTCGCCCATCTGCACGATCACATTGCGGCCGTTGACCAGCACCGTGAAGGCGCGCCGCAAGCGGCTGCCGATGACCCAGTCTTCCGACAGCCACAGGCGAATCAGTGAGCGCTCTTTCTGCGGCGCCCGCCCCCAGAACACGGCCACCGGCACCAGCGCGACGTCGGCCGACGGCTCGGCGCGCAATGCCTCGACCAGCGCCAGCAATTGCGGCGGTGCCCGCCGATCGAGGCGCGTGCGCCAGAAACCAAGCGGACGTTCGAGCGCGAAGGCGGCGCGTCCTGCTGCCGGGCGGCTTGCCAGCAGCCGCCGCAACGGGCGCGGCAGGCGCGCGCCGGCGCAGCTGTCACGCAATACCGCCAGGTCTATCGGGCTGTGCCGCTCGAGCACGTAACACACCGGCACGGAGCTGGCGCACAGGCGCGTGCCGACGTCGCCCGGCTCGAGCCGGGCGCGCGTCCAGAGCGCGACAAATCTGGCAAGCAGGGATTCCACGACCCTAACGAAAGCCTTCGCGCATGTCGACGTCGATCAGAAACTGCTCGAACAGATGGTTGATCAGCGGCAGGCAATCGTACATCCGATGATCGGTATCGAGCAGGTGCACGGTGGCGCGATAGTCACGTGCGAAACGCACGCTCTGCTCGAGCGGCACCACCTCGTCGCGCCAGCCGTGCACGATGGTGGTCGGACAATCGATGACCCGCTCGCGCAGCGGCGGCAGGCCATCCATGAGCAGGGCCGGCGCCAGCAGAAACACGCCACGCGCGTGCAACAGCGCCGCGGCAGCGACCGCAACGTAACCACCAAGGCTGGAACCGACCAGCAGCAGATCGCCAGGAAGTTTCTGGCAATACTCGACCAGCATGGTGACCCGCTCGCGCGGCGAATCGACGCCACGATAGTCGAGCGAATCGGCGCGATAACCTTCGCTGCGGGCAATATGCGCGAGCCCGGAAATCTTGCGGCTCCACGGCTCGCCATCCTTGCCGTGGGAAAAGATCACGTATCTGTCAGGCACTACTCACGCCTACGCTGCGGCAACGGGCTCGAATCATACGCCGCTGGCCGGCGACAGAATTGCCGGCTCGAGCACCAGCTGGCGCAGTATCGCGGTCTCGATCTGCGCCGCATCGCGGGCACTCATGTTGGCGAGGCGATTGAGGCTCACGGCGCGCACCCGGGCACGCTCCGGCGTGTGGGTTACCAGGAAGCTCTGGAATTCCCCGGGCCGAAACGCGGCAAAACCAAACAGCAGTACGCAGCAGCCGGCCGCGCCGGCCTGGTCATTCAGGCGCCGATCGCAGATGACGTAGAAACGCTCCTCGTCATCGCGCCCCGCAAACGCGCCCTGCTCGCCCAGTGCTGCCAGAAATTCCTCGACCTGGTGCGCGACACGCTGCCACAGGCCTGGCCCCGGACTCTGGCCCGCGCACCAGCGCGTACCCTCGAGAATACAGGCCTGCAACCACAGGCTCAGGCGCCTGGCCGGCAGCAGGTGCCCGGCGCTGGCGATGGCGTTTTCCGGCACCAGCGTGCAGCTGCTGCGTGGCGCGGCCAGCGGCGCGCGCAGCGCCTCGATGCAGTTGACTCCCAGACGCGCCAGTTGCGCTCGTGCGGCAGCGTCGACCGGCGCCGCCAGCTGCAGCGTTGATCGCAGCACCGGCACGACACCGGCCGCCGCCGCCCACAGCGGGCTCGACTCATCGGTCCGCGCCAGCATGCCGGCCGCGGCGGCGCCCGGCGCAAACAGTTCCGGCCGGCCACGCAGTCGATCGAGCCCCCGCAGCTGCGGAAAATACATGATGGCATCTTCACTATGCAGGGCCCACAGCGGCGCGCCCGCCAGCGCTGCCGCCGTGCTGTCCCAGCTGCGCGGCGGATCGACCAGCAGCATGGCCTGACGGGCGCGGCACAAGCGCGCCGCTACCAGCCAGGTCGCCAGGCCCGGGTCACGCTCGCGCGTCAGCGGCGGAATACACAGCAGATCGAAGCGCGGCGCGGCCCGCAGTGCGAACAACCCGGTGCCGGCCTGCTGGTCGCCAATGAGATCGTAGTCGCACAGGTCCTCGCCATCGGCGCCATCGCCTGCCACGGCAACATAGCGCTGCGCGCCGTCAGCCCGTGCCGCAGCGGTCGGCTCAGGCCGCTGCGCCGGCAGCGGACCGGCAACGCGCATGAGGCTGGCCTGCGCCATGGCCCGCTCGACGTTGTGCGGAACATCGGGACGTACCGACACTCGGCGAAAGCTCTCCTGGTATTCGACCAGTTCCGATCCCGGCGCGCGCAGGCGCTGCAGCACCAGGTTGAATTGATCGGTAGCCTCGCTCGCGATCCCGTCGTAGTCGACTGCCGCACGGAGAAATTCCCGCGTGCCCGGCGCGCGGGCGCGCAGCACCAGCATGCCGCGACCGGCCGGCAGGCGCAGCGTCGCGGCCCGTGCGCCATTGGCCACGCGCACCACGATAGCCTGGCGTCCACCGTGCTCGAAAAACTGTTCAATGGCGTAGCCGAGCGGCGCAGGCTGCCAAAGGCCGCCAAATGCGCGCTGGAACTCGGCGAAGTCAGCGATGGAGGTCGGTGTATTGACCGGCCCCTTGAGTGCACGCCCGATAAAGGCGGTCACCGCACTTGGCAAACGCGCGATCGGCGGTGGCGTCGGGCTCGCGGGCGCGATCACGCCGGCGAGGCCCGGCTCAGCCCTGCGGTTTTGGGGCAGTGACATTGCTGGCTGGTGTGGCCTGCGGTTCGCGTTCCGAGAGCAGCTGCTGAAAACTCTGGGTGTCGCCGTCAATTTCGTCGGCACCGTCCCAGTTGGCGCCTTCAGGAATACGGTTCTGCACCAGCGGCGCCGCCGCCAGCACCGCATCGACGCTGCCAGCCTCGGTGCTCACCGGAACTGCCAGGCCGCGCGGAGCATGAGTGAGCTGCGCGATCACATCCCAGTTGACCTCGGCCTGCGCGGCCTTGAGCAGTTTTTCCAGGCGCGGCGACATGGACTTCAGCAGCAGTGTCTTGCGTGCTTTTTCCCAGTTGCGCGCATCGTCTTCGAACACCGTGTAGGCCTGCAGGTAAAGCCGGCCGTCATGCCAGCCAAACAGAAACGGCTGGTTGACCACGCGCACCGGAGTGCCCAGCGGCACCATCTGGTAGAACTTTTCGATATCCTCCGGATACAGCCGTATGCAGCCGTGACTCGAGCGCAACCCGACGCCGTAGGGTTTGTTGGTACCGTGCATCAGATAGCTTGGCCAGCCGAGCGTGAATTTGTACTTGCCCAACGGGTTATCGGGACCCGGCGGCACCACTGCCGGCACCGGATCATCGTTGGCGAGGTGCTCCTTGCGCACCCCGGCGCTCGGGCGCCAGGTCGGGTCCTGCTCGCGCGCAATGATCTTGGTGACGCCTTCGGGTGTCTGCCAGCCCACTTTGCCGACGCCGATCGGGTGCGTGTACACCAGCTGTGGCTCGCCTTTGGCGTGCTTGGGAAAGTAATACACCCGCATGGCAGCCAGGTTGATCACGATGCCCTCGCGCGGCGCGTTGGGCAGCACGAACTGTGTGGGCACGACGACCTTGCGATCAGCACCCGGCAGCCACGGGTCGACGCCCGGATTGGCGCGGACGATTTCTTCGTACCCGACATTGAAACGCCGCGCGATGTCGGGCAGCGTGTCGGCCTTGGAAGCGGTCGTCAGTTGCAGCACACCGACGACATCGTCATTGTCGGCGAGCGCAAACTTATGCGTGGCGACCGGCAGCGGCAATACTGGTGCTGGCGGCGGCGCGAGCACCACCGGCGGTGGCGGCGGCGGCTGGCGTCGCCAGGGCGCGTTGACGAGCGAGCAGCCGGCCAGCAGCCCGGCCACCAGCAGGGCCGCGACGCGAACAGATGGTAGCAGGCGATTCATGGTGGCGATTCTAAAGAAGTATGGCCTGATTGGGCAGTTCATCGCCGTCGCCACCGGTGCGGGGAAAGTGCCTGGCCACGACCGCTGCCACGCCGCGCACCGCCTGGCAACAGGCGGCACCGATATCGCCGTCGCGGCAGCGCTGTTCGATATCGCGGCATAACGCCAGCCAGTCGCTCTCGGGCACCAGCGCGGCGATGGCGCGATCGGCGATGATTTCCACACTGCGATCCGCCAGCAGCAGGTAGATCAGCACGCCGTTGTTGCCCGCCGTGTCCCAGACGCCCAGGGCCGAAAACACCTGCAGTGCGCGCGCCCGCGGCGCCAGCCCCTGCCACAGCTGCCCGGCCGTCAGCGTGGTCTCGATCGCCACGCGGATCTCGCCCGCGTGCGTGGCCTCGGCGCGCACCACCTCGGCGGTGATGCGATCCAGGGCGTCGGGCTCGAGCAACCGCCTGGCGGGCCGCAAGGCTGCCAGAGCGTGACGCCAGGCGCGCGCGAGCGACATCACCAACGCCCCGAGGCGCCACCGCCTCCAAAACTGCCGCCACCGCCACCGAAGCCGCCGCCACCAAAACCGCCCCCGCCCAGCCCCCCGCCGAAGCCGCCCCCGCCCAGGCCGCCGAAGCCGCCGCGCCCCCCCGATGTCCAGCCGCCACCCATGCTGAGCACGAGTGCCACCAGGAAGCCCAGCGCGCCCAGACCCAGCGCGATGAACAGGGT